>JAULVY010000106.1:0-18000 GCA_032110825.1 Chitinophagaceae bacterium
TTTCAATTTCTAACTGACCTTACTGCAGTTCATTATCCCGATCAAAAAGGAAAAGAAATTGCGGTTGTTTATCACTTGCACAATCTGATTGAAAATACGAGGATCCGAATGAAGATTTTCGTTCCGATCGAAAACCCCGATGTCTATACGGCAACAGGTTTATTCAGCGGTGCCAACTGGATGGAAAGGGAGACCTATGATTTCTTTGGTGTCAATTTCATTGGTCACCCCAACTTAAAGAGGATATTGAATGTGGATGAAATGGACTATTTCCCATTGCGAAAAGAATATCCTTTGGAAGACCAAACGCGAATGGATAAAGATGATGAAATGTTTGGACGATAAACGCAACTGAAACATGATTGAACAAGTGAACATAAATCTGCCGGAAGGTTCCATTGAAAAGCAAACCACGCGACTCAATTTAGGGCCTACTCACCCCGCTACACACGGTGTTTTTCAAAACATCTTGGAAATGGATGGGGAGCGCATCATCAAGGCAGAATCAACTGTTGGTTACATCCATCGTGCGTTTGAGAAGTTGGCAGAAAGAAGACCTTTGTATCAAATCACAACGTTAACAGACCGTCTGAATTATTGCTCGTCTCCTATCAACAACATGGGCTGGCATCTCACCTGTGAAAAATTGCTTGGAGTAAAAACACCCAAGCGGGTCGACTATCTCCGTGTAATCATCATGGAACTTTCACGCATAACAGATCACTTGATTTGCAACTCCATCGTTGGTGTAGACGCTGGAGCATATACAGGGTTCTTGTATGTTATGCAATACAGGGAGTTGGTTTATGAAATTTACGAGGAAGTGTGTGGATCTCGATTAACCACAAACATGGGAAGAATTGGCGGATTTGAACGGAATTTTTCAGATGCCGCTTTTCAGAAACTGGAAAAGTTCTTAGAAGAGTTTCCTAAGGTGTGGACAGAATTTGAAAACCTATTCACCCGAAATCGGATATTCATCGAACGAACAAAAGGTACTGGTGCAATTTCTGCTGAACGTGCATTGAACTATAGTTTTACAGGCCCAAACTTACGCGCTGCTGGTATTGATTACGATGTTCGAGTTCATTCGCCCTATTCCTCGTACGAAGATTTCGATTTCATTATTCCAGTAGGAACAACAGGCGATAACTACGACCGGTTCATGGTTCGAAACGAAGAAATTTGGCAGTCGTTGAGTATCATCAACCAAGCGTACAAAAAAGTTCAGGAGTTTAAAGGAACTGAAGCGGATGTATTTCATGCAGATGCCCCAGAGTATTACTTACCTGCAAAAGCAGATGTATACACTAAAATGGAAGCACTCATCTACCATTTCAAAATTGTAATGGGAGAAATAGAAATTCCGGCAGGTGAAGTTTATCAATCGGTTGAAGGGGGAAATGGGGAACTCGGTTTTTATTTGATCAGCGATGGAGGAAGAACGCCGTATCGACTTCATTTCCGAAGGCCATGTTTTATTTATTATCAGGCCTACTCGGAGATTGTAAAAGATACCATGCTCAGTGATGCCATCATAACGCTTAGCAGTTTGAACCTCATCGCCGGAGAAATGGATGCTTAAAGAAAAAGGAATGGTAAAATTTTCTGAAGAGAAATTAAAGGAAGTAGAGCAAATCATTCAGCGCTATCCAGAGGGTAAGCAAAAGAGTGCGCTGATTCCTCTATTGCATCTTGCTCAAGAAGAGTTTGGTGGGTGGCTGAGTGCTGATGCGATGGACTATGTGGCTTCGCTTCTACATATTGAATCCATTGAAGTATATGAAGTAGCAACGTTCTACAGCATGTACAACCTGCAACCTGTTGGAAAACATGTTTTCGAAGTTTGCCATACCGGTCCTTGCATGCTCAATGGAAGCGATAAAATTATTGAGTACATCAAGGAAAGGCTTGACATCAACCCGGGGGAGACATCTGCTGATGGATTGTTTACATTGAAAACGGTTGAGTGTTTGGGAGCCTGTGGGTATGCACCGATGATGCAAATGGGTAAACATTACCGTGAGCACCTCACTCGGTCAAAAATTGACGAGATTATTGAAACGTGTAAGAATAAACAATAAGTCGACCTGAAAAGCAAACAAGCAACATGTCAAAAAAACTATTGTTAGAAAAAGCACATATCGAAGGAATCCGCTTCTTTGATGTTTACAGAAAAGAAGGTGGATACCGTGCTGTGGAAAAAGCATTGAAGATGGACCCTTCAGCTATTGTTGAAGAGGTTAAGAAGAGTGGTTTGCGAGGAAGGGGTGGTGCAGGTTTTCCATCAGGACTCAAATGGAGTTTTTTAGCGAAGCCTGAAGGCGTTCCTCGTTATCTCGTGTGCAATGCCGATGAATCAGAGCCCGGCACATTCAAGGACCGCTATTTGATGGAGTTTATTCCACATCTGTTGATTGAAGGTTTAATTGTTTCTTCTTTTGCCTTGGGAAGCAACAGAACATACATTTACATCCGTGGCGAATACGCTTGGATCGTTGATACCTTGGAACAGGCAATTCAAGAAGCAAAGGACAACGGATTTTTAGGTAAAAACATCTTAGGTTCAGGGTTTGATTGTGAAATCTACGTTCAACGTGGAGCTGGAGCCTATATCTGCGGGGAAGAAACAGCATTAATCGAATCACTTGAAGGAAAGAGAGGTAATCCACGTATCAAGCCACCATTTCCAGCGATTAAAGGATTGTGGGATTGTCCAACGGTTGTCAATAACGTAGAAACCCTAGCCGCGGTAGTTCCCATTTTGAATATGGGGGGCGAGGAATATGCTAAAATTGGAGTAGGAAAATCTACGGGAACGAAACTCATTTCAGCTTGCGGAAACATCAATAAGCCTGGTGTTTATGAGATCGACATGACGATCTCTGTAGAAGAATTTATATACAGCGACGAGTATTGTGGAGGTATCGCCAATGGAAAACGATTGAAAGCGTGTATACCAGGTGGATCATCTGTGCCCATTTTGCCTGCAAATCTTTTACTTAAAACAGCCAAAGGAGAAACCCGGTACATGAACTATGAGAGTTTATCTGATGGGGGATTTGCATCAGGCTCAATGATGGGCTCAGGAGGATTTATAGTGTTGGACGAAGATCAGTGTGTCGTAAAGCATACGTATACGTTGGCTCGTTTTTACAGACACGAAAGTTGCGGACAGTGTTCACCGTGTAGAGAAGGAACTGGATGGATGGAAAAGATTTTGAAAAAAATCGATAATGGAGATGGTGTTCGTTCAGACATCGATTTGCTTTGGGATATCCAACGTAAAATCGAAGGCAATACCATTTGTCCACTGGGTGACGCAGCTGCATGGCCAGTTGCCGCAGCCATCAGACACTTTAGGGACGAATTTGAATGGCACGTGAACAACAGAACCCTTTGCAAAACCCAGAATTTCGGATTGGCTCATTATGCCGATCCTATTCATGTACCTGCTTAGTATGTATTGGCGCTTGCGTCAAAAAAAATAAATATGGCTGAACAAACCAAAATGCTGAAAGTAACCATCGACAACATCACGTTGGAAGTGCCGCAGGGAACATCGATTCTACAAGCAGCACGTATGATTGGTGGCGAGGTAGTGCCGCCGGCTATGTGTTATTACAGCAAATTACAAGATACTGGGGGAAAATGCAGAACCTGCTTGGTTGAGGTAAGCAAAGGAAGTGAAGCCGATCCAAGACCTATGCCTAAATTGGTTGCCAGCTGCCGCACGGGAGTAATGAATGGCATGGAAGTTAAAAACATCACCAGTGAACGTGTTAAAGATGCTCGCAGTGGTGTAGTGGAATTTTTGTTGTTGAATCATCCATTGGATTGTCCAGTATGCGACCAAGCTGGAGAGTGCCATTTGCAGGATTTGGGGTATGAGCATGGAAAAGTTGGCACACGTTACGAATTCAAAAGAAGAACATTCGAGAAGCACGATTTGGGTCCTTACATCCAACTGCACATGACTCGTTGCATTCTTTGCTATCGTTGCGTTTATACGGCGGATCAATTAACCGACAAAAGGGCGCACGGAGTTCTAAGCAGGGGCGATCATGCTGAAATAGCAACGTACATAGAAAAATCACTTGATAATAATTTCATTGGAAACGTTATTGATGTTTGTCCAGTTGGAGCATTAACCGATAAAACATTCCGCTTTAAAAATCGCGTGTGGTTCACAAAACCTGTTTTGGCTCACCGCAATTGTACGTGTTGTTCAGGTAAAGTAACGTTATGGCAACGTGGCGAAGAAGTGCTGCGTGTAACCGCCAGAAAAGATGAATGGGGTGAAGTGGAAGAGTGGATATGCAACGAGTGCCGTTTCGAAAAGAAAAAGACAAGGGATTGGGTTATTGAAGGACCTGCATTTGTACATCGGCATTCTGTTATTTCTCAAGGGCATTACGAGAAGCTGACCAAGCCCAAAGAAACCTTTAAAGCTGTTCATGGCGGAAGAGATCCTCAGTTGCTGATGGATATACATTCTGTAAGCGAGGTGAATGATCCTTCCGTAGATCTCTCGGCAATACCCGGTCCAGCAACAGGGGAAGTGTTTACTAAAACAACAAATAAATAAACATGGCTATGGATTTGTTGGCGATTGATTTTTCATTTGGTTTAGAGAAGGTGTTGTTGATCGGAGGCATCATTACTTTTTCTCTCGTAGTGGCTATGTATACCACGTATGCCGAAAGAAGAATTGCGGCATTCATGCAAGATCGTCGGGGTCCCAATCGTGCAGGACCATTTGGTTTATTGCAACCCGTGGCCGATGGACTCAAATTATTTTTTAAAGAAGAAATCATTCCCCTCACTTCCAGCAAAGCTTTGTTCGTAATTGGTCCTTCTTTGGCCATGATCACAGCCATGCTCACTAGTGCAGTAATTCCTTGGGGCAGTCAAATAGAAGTTTTTGGAAAAACAGTTTCATTGCAGATCGCCGATGTTAACATTGGAATTTTGTATGTTTTCGGGGTTGTAAGTCTTGGTGTTTACGGCATCATGATTGGCGGCTGGGCATCTAACAATAAGTTTTCTCTGATGGCTGCAGTTAGGGGTGCATCTCAAATTATTTCTTATGAGTTGGCCATGGGCCTCTCTTTGATTGCGTTATTGATGATGACGGGAACTTTGAGTTTGAAAACAATTGCAGAACAACAAATGGCAGGTACGTGGAATATTATCTATCAGCCTTTGGGATTTTTGATTTTCCTCATTTGTGTTTTTGCTGAATGCAACCGAACTCCATTTGATCTTCCAGAGGCAGAAAATGAATTGAACTTCGGCTATCATCAGGAATATTCTTCTATGAAACTTGGTCTCTATTTATTTTCTGAATACGTGAATATGTTCATCTCCAGTGCGGTGATGGCTACGTTGTTTTTTGGAGGCTATGATATTCCTTTTGTTGATGAAACGCAGTTGGCAGCAACGATTGGGGTGAATGCAACAGCAGGTTTGGAGTTTCTTGCTTTGTTTGCAAAAATTATTTGTTTTCTCTTTCTCTTTATTTGGGTGAGATGGACAATTCCTAGATTCCGTTACGATCAATTGATGGATTTAGGTTGGAAAAAATTAATACCCATGGCTTTGGCGAATATGTTGATTACGGCTATTGTCATGTTATGGCTAAATAAATAAACTATGGGAGTACTGACTAACAGAGCAAAGGTATTGGAGCAAAAGCCCATGAGCTTTATGGAAAGGCTATACCTTCCTGCTATCTTCAAAGGGATGGCCATTACATTCATGCACATGTTCAAGAAAAAACCAACCATCAATTATCCGGAAGAAAAAAGGCCCTTTAGTCCAGTTTTCAGGGGGTTACATGTATTGAACCGTGATGCAGAAGGAAGAGAAAATTGCACGGCCTGTGGATTGTGTGCCGTAGCTTGTCCCGCTGAAGCGATAACCATGGAAGCTGCAGAACGTCAGTCCAACGAAGAACACTTGTATAGAGAAGAAAAATATGCTGCGAAATACGAAATCAATATGTTGCGCTGTATTTTTTGTGGACTCTGTGAAGAAGCTTGTCCCAAAGACGCTATCTACATGTCTGAAACATTTGCCCCATCCAATTTTACGAGAAAGAGCTTTATATATGGCAAAGAGGAATTGTTGATTCCCAATCCGGTTACGGATCGAGAAAAATTTGATTTGGCGAAAGGATTACGGGAAACTCAAAAGAAAAAGAAATAAACATTATGCACATCACTGAAATTCTTTTTTGGGTACTTACCGCTCTGGCCATATTCAGTGCCTTGATGGTGGTATTCAGCAACAACCCTGTTCATAGTGTTTTGTGGCTGATTATGGTGTTTTTTGCTATTTCTGGTCATTACATACTTATGAATGCACAATTTTTGGCAATTGTAAATATGATTGTCTATGCCGGAGCCATCATGGTCTTGTTCTTGTTCGTAATCATGTTGATGAACATGAACAAAGAGAGTGAGCCACAAAAAAGCAAGTGGTTGAGATTTGCTGCTGTCATCTCTGGAGGTTCGCTGATGCTGATTCTAGTTGCTGCTTTGAAGGACAATACAGGATTTATCAGCAGTATGAGAGGAGAGGGGAGTATTGGGTTGATCCGAAACCTGGGAAAAGTTTTGTTTACAGAGTATGTGGTGCCTTTTGAGATAAGCAGCGTGTTGTTCTTGAGTGCTATGGTTGGAGCTGTAGTGCTGGGAAAAAAAGAAAAAAAACCTTTACAATATTGATTCCATGGATACACCCGTTATTCCGGTTAACTATTATATTTTTCTTTCTGCCGCTTTGTTTGCTATTGGACTGGTGGGAGTACTTACGCGCAGAAATGCCATCATCATTTTCATGTGTATTGAACTGATGTTGAATTCGGTGAATGTACTTCTGGTGGCTTTTTCAAAAATGCACCATGTTGCTGCATTTGCATTAGACCGCTCAACTGCAGTAGGAACAGAAGCCCAGATTTTTGTGTTCTTTATTATGGTGGTTGCTGCTGCCGAGGTAACGGTTGGACTGGCTATTATTGTTATGTTATACCGAAATATCCATTCGGTTGATATCAATTTTTTAAACCGACTGAAACATTGATTTTTCAGATTCGATAGAATGTACGATATGATACAATATGTTTTTCTGATACCCCTTTTGCCGCTGATCGGATTTCTTATCAATGGACTATTCAGGAATTATTTAACCAAAACAGTTTCCGGTTGGATTGGAACGGGGGTAATGCTCGCTTCTTTCATATTAAGCATCGCCTTGTTCAACCAAGTTAGACAACCTGGTTTTCAGCAACACGTTATTTTCTATTTTGATTTCATTCGTGCAGGTGGGTTGTATATCCCTTTTTCTTTTAATGTTGATCAACTCAGTGTATTGTTTCTGCTTATCATTACTGGAATTGGAACATTGATTCATTTGTATTCCACCGCATACATGCATGAAGAGTCTAACGATCATTTTGCCCGCTATTTTGCATATCTCAATTTGTTTGTTTTTTCAATGCTCCTGTTGGTATTAGGTGCCAATTATGTTATCATGTTCATTGGCTGGGAGGGAGTTGGATTGTGTTCGTATTTGCTGATTGGATTTTGGTTTGGAAATCCCGAATACACTAAAGCGGCTAAGAAAGCTTTTGTAATGAATCGCATCGGCGACCTTGGATTTTTGTTGGCAATATTTTGGATGATTACACAGTTCGATTCTGTGCGGTATCTTGAAATTTTCTCAAAAGCACCAGGTGCCCCTGTTGTAGTATTGACGGGCATCACCATGCTGCTTTTTATAGGCGCAATGGGTAAATCAGCTCAAATACCTTTATACACGTGGCTCCCAGATGCGATGGCCGGTCCTACTCCCGTTTCAGCGCTTATACACGCTGCTACCATGGTAACAGCTGGTATTTACATGATTGCGAGAAGCAATGTATTGTATAATCTGGCACCAGTTACTGAAAATACAGTCGCTATAATCGGTTTAGCTACAGCATTGTTAGCTGCTACCATTGCATTAAAGCAAAACGACATTAAAAAAGTTTTAGCCTATTCTACCGTCAGTCAATTGGGCTTGATGTTTTTAGCCTTGGGTGTTGGGGCCTACACGGCAGGTGTATTTCATGTAATGACACATGCTTTTTTCAAAGCTCTTTTGTTTTTGGCAGCCGGAAGTGTAATTCATGCCATGCACCACGAGCAGGATATAACTCAAATGGGAGGACTGCGAAAAAAACTCCCCATCACACATGTAACTTTTCTGATTGGTTGTTTAGCAATTGCAGGTATTCCCCCTTTCGCAGGATTTTTCTCTAAAGATGAGATTCTCGCTGCAGCTCACGACAGAAGTCCCATTTTGTATGCATTCAGCATCATAGCTTCTCTCATGACTTCTTTCTACATGTTTCGTTTGTATTTCTTAACGTTTGGGGGAAGCTTCAGAGGATCAGAAAAACAGTTCAGTCATGTTCACGAATCTCCTATGGCCATGACAGTACCACTGATGGTTTTGGCCGTATTATCGATTGCAGGTGGATGGATAGGAATTCCAGAAGTATTTGTACACAACGCGCATTGGTTGTCGGCTTTCTTGGAACCTGTTATCCCTATTTTCAAGCCGCATCACACCCCTTTGTCGCATCAAACAGAATTGGCCTTGATGGGAGCTGTTGTAATCTTAATTCTGGGAATGATTGTTTGGGCGTATCGCACATTTGGAAAGTCAAACGTTTCGTTTTCAACACCTGAAGGTATTTCTAAGATGATGGCCAATAAATGGTATGTAGATGAAGCCTATGACTTTTTGATTGTAAAACCACTAAATGCTATTTCGATTTGGATTGAAAAAATGGTTGAAACGAGATGGATTGATGGGCTTGTGAATGGTGTTGGTAAAATGGTTTTGTTTGGAAGTCGTCAGATCCGAATGCTGCAAAGCGGACAGGTAGGATCGTATATCTTGGTTATGGTAATATCCATTTTGGTGATTTTAATGTATCAATTGTTTTGGAAGTCTTAAATCAACTGGTTGACTATGTTTGCAGCATTCGATAATTTTCCCGCGTTGTTAATCTGGTTGCCTCTGGCAGGTGGGTTGATTTCTTTCTTCCTGAAATCCGAAAAGGCATCTAAACTCAATGCACTCTTTTTTTCTGTACTCACATTGGCTGTACTTTCCGTCAGTCTTTTGTACACAGACCCTAAACATTATCTATTAAATCAGGTAAGCTATGTATGGCTGCCAAATTTGGGGAGCAGTTTCGGACTTATACTGGATGGACTTACACGGTTGTTGTGTTTATTGACTGCTATACTTTTTCCTTTGGTATTTCTGATGATACCCGAAGGACGATATGAAAATGCCAATCGATTTTATGGATTGATGTTGCTTACGCAGTGTGGGCTTTTGGGCGTTTTCATGGCAACAGATGCATTGGTGTTTTATCTCTTTTGGGAACTTGCTTTGATTCCCGTCTACTTTTTATCCTCCATTTGGGGAGGTGAAAAAAGAATACGCGCAACATTTAAGTTTTTCATTTATACATTTTTGGGATCCTTGTTTTTACTAATTGGTATTCTGTACATGTATTTAAAAACCAGTACAGGTTCATTCGGATTGGTAGCGTTCTACAATGCTCAATTGACTCTCACTGAACAATACGTTGTATTCTTTTTGTTCTTTATTGCTTTCGCCATCAAAATGCCCATATTCCCTTTGCACACATGGCAGCCGGAGGCTTATGAACAGGCACCGACACCGGTTACCATGATACTCAGTGGTGTGATGGTGAAAATGGGATTGTTTGGCTTGTTGCGCTGGTTGTTGCCGTTGTTTCCCAAAGCTGTTCAAGAATTTAGTTTACCAATTATTGTGGTCATCATTTTTGGTGTTCTCTATGCTTCTGTTCTAGCGTTGAAACAAGATAATATCAAGCGGCTTATCGCATATTCCTCCATTGCCCACATCGGACTCATGGCTGCTGGAGCTTTTACCGTTAAAGAAGTCGCGATGCATGGACTAACCCTGCAGTTATTTAGTCATGGAATTAATATTGTTGCATTCTGGATGGTAGCCGATCTGATTGAAAGGCAAACCGGAGTTTCTAAAATTTCTGAATTGGGGGGAATTGCACGAAAAGCACCTCAGCTGGCTATTTTCTTTGTGATAGCCGCATTTGCAAATATTGCTCTACCACTTACCAATGCATTTGTAGGGGAGTTTATGATTTTCAATGGACTTTATCAATACAATCCATGGATTGCAGGGGCAGCAGGACTCAGCATTATATTGGCAGCTGCATATACTTTAAGTTTGGTAAAAAATACTTTTTTTGGTGAACCTGCAGCAGCAGTAGCTTCCTATAAGGATATAAGGCCTAAAGAAAGCTTTGTGTTTGCAACACTCACTGTATTGATATTTTTTGTTGGAATTTTCCCTTCTCCGTTTTTTAAATTGATTTATGAAACAGTGGGGTTGATAGTAAACCGATATGTGATCATCTAAATTGAACCGCACGTATGAATGCAATTATTATTTCAGCTTTATGGGGTGTATTGATGATGTACATAGGTTTTGTTGATAAAAACAATAAAATCACTGTAGGTTTTGCTGTTGTTGGCGTCCTTGCCGTATTGATTGGCAATTGGCTAGAGTACTTAGGTGTTCCTTTTTTTAATATCAACACCAACGGCATGCTTATTTATGAGCGCTTTGGGTTGATGTTCAATAACGTTATTCTTTTTTGCACATTACTCTATTTTATTTTAACTGGAGAAACCATTGCCAAAACAACCTCTTCTTCTTCAGATCATTTCGCACTCATCTTTTTTATACTTGCAGGGGCGTCTGTTATCGCAGGATTTAAATCTTTGTTGATGTTGTTTATTGGAATTGAGATTGTATCCATACCTCTTTATGTGCTGGCTGGGAGTGACAAATCAAATTTAAAAAGCAACGAAGCTGCTTTGAAGTATTTTCTGATGGGATCTTTTTCTACTGGATTGATGTTGATGGGTATCGCTTTTTTGTATGGCGACGCAGGAACTTTTTATATCGAACCCATGCAAATGGGACTCGCAGTTCTTTCGCCCATGAAATCCATTGGCATCATTCTGCTCTTGGCTTCAATGTCTTTCAAAGTTTCCGCTGCACCCTTTCATTTTTGGACTCCCGATGTATACGATGGAACTCCAACTGTATTTACCTCTTTCATGGCAACAGTTGTGAAATCGATTGCTTTCTTTGCTTTTCTCAAGTTATTTGATGGAGCATTCGGTAAATTTCAGCAGGACTGGAAGCTCCTCGTTGCCATCCTAGCGGCTGCCACATTGATCATCGGAAACCTCACTGCTGTTTTTCAACAGTCTGTAAAGCGAATGCTGAGCTATTCTTCTATAGCACAGGCAGGGTTTATGCTCTTGGGTGTTTATACCTTGAATTCTTTTGCCAAGCAAGGCATGATACTTTATTTTGCTGCCTACAGCATAGCAACCATTGGTATTTTTGCAGTATTGGCACAATTCAAAGATCATTCCATTGAAGAATTTAATGGTTTGTCTAAAAAGCATCCACTGGTATCCTTATCGTTGCTAATTTCCCTTTTGTCGTTAGCAGGTATTCCATTGACAGCCGGATTTTTTGGTAAATACTATATGCTGTTAGCTGTTCTGAAAGATGGTGAAATGCTTTGGTTGGCTATATTGGCTATCCTCTGTGCTGCAATCAGTATCTATTACTATTTCCGAGTGATTCAAGCTATTTATTTTAAACCACCTGCAGAGGGTGCTTCAGTTCAATTTTCAAATAGGTTCACTTATTTACTTTTACTTAATTCCCTGCTTTTGATTGTTTTGGGTATTCATCCCGATTGGCTTACAACCTTGCTCTAATCGATCTAAGGGTTTGTTTTTACTCCGCTCATCAATCTTTTGGAATTTCAGAGCCTTCCTTTGATTAGCTTTGTGGTATGAATTTGATGGACAACCTAGCATTAGCCTGGAGAACGGTAAAAGGCAATAAGCTGAGGACAGGTATTACAGTGGCCATTATCGCGTTTGGTATCATGGCACTTGTTGGTATTATAACTGCCATTGAGGCCATGAACATCAGTCTGCGAGACAGTTTTTCAACCATGGGTGCAAATGCCTTTAGTTTAAGGTATAAAGAACGAAGAATGTTCAGGGGTGATCGGGGAGCGAGTATCACCAAATCCAATACCCGAAACAACAGAAAAGAAAGAAAATCAAATACCGGTAAGATAATAACCTATCATCAGGCTCAGCTTTTTAAGCAAATGTATGCTTACCCTTCATCTGTAAGCATTGGTATCAATGGTCCAAGAAGCATGGTGGTAAATTATGAGAATGTAAAAACGAATCCTACCGTAGCCATTAATGGAGGAGATGAAAACTATCTTCAGTTAAACGGGTATGAGATTGCTTACGGGAGAAATTTTAATAAAAAAGATGTTGAAAGCGGTCAGGATATCTGCATCATTGGAAAGGATGTTGCATTTAAACTGTTTGGAAGTCGATACGACAGGGCCCTGGAAAAAGTTATCCGCGTAGGCGGGAATAAATACAGAGTGATTGGAATTACCAAAGAAAAAGGATCTAGCTCTTTTCTGCAAGCTGATAATGTAATTTTTGCAACTTATACCAATGTTCGTCAGCGGTATTCTAACAAAAATCAATCTTATTTGCTGGCTGTAATGGTGTCTGATATCAACCAAATGGATGCAGCCATTGGAGAAGCTGAAGGGGCGTTCCGGACTATACGCGGGTTGAATACAACCGACGATAACAATTTTTATGTTGACAAAAGCGATAGTATAGCAGAAACCTTTATCAGTTTATTGGGAACTATATCTGCAGCTGCAGGCGCTATTGGGTTTATTACGCTTATTGGAGCAGCTATTGGATTGATGAATATTATGTTGGTAGCTGTTACGGAACGTACAAAAGAAGTGGGTCTGATCAAAGCACTGGGGGGGAAGAAAAGCTCGGTGCGGACTCAGTTTCTTTTTGAATCTACTCTCATTAGTTTAATGGGAGCTTGTATTGGGATTATTTTGGGTGTTGCCATTGGCAATGCAGTAGGAAGCCTAATGGATACACCTTTTTTCATCCCCTGGAAAATCATTTCAATTGGGATCATCATTTGCTCAGCTGTTGGGCTTGCTGCTGGACTTTACCCAGCTATAAAAGCTGCTAAATTAGATCCTATTGTAGCGTTGAGGTATGAGTGATGGGGAGGGAGTAGGGAGTAGGGAATAGGGAATGGGGAATAGAATTGTGATTGGAGAGTAATTATAAAAATTATAAAGGGAGTAGTTAAAGGTAAAACCTCAAACTACTCCCTCTTGTTTTTACTATTCCCTATTCCCTATTCCCCATTCCCCATTCCCTACTCCCTACTCCCCATTCCCTCACTTCGGTTCCAACGCCCTCTTGATCCGATCTGCAACATCTTGCAGATGGTACTTGGTCATGGGATCTGAAGCAGAAGCACTGGCAGTTACGATTTCAGAACGCAGGCTCGTTAAATGAGCACGAACAGTTGAAACGATATCCGTTTTCTTGGGGTCTGGTCCGGAACTTATTCCACCGCCTAAACTAATGGTGAGGCTGCTTCCACCAGAATTGCCCAGAAGAGAAATCATACGTTCAGCATAGCTTTTTTGCAAGTTTCTTCTATAGCCATCTATTTTTTTAGAACCTGCAAGTTCGCTCCATACGCCTTTCTTCAAATCTGAAAATAATTCAGAGATGTAGTAAGCATCAGCATAGCGGTTTGCACTGGTTGTCATGCGAGTTAGTCTTGCTGTTGACAGGATGCTGGCTAATGCATTGTCTTGTAAACTTGCAAGTTGATCAGAAGTTGGACTGCTTATCTTATCAACAATTGCAGGATCCAACATCCATGTAGGAGTTGTAAACAATTGATTATTTATAAAAGCAACTGCTTCTTTTTGCATGGCCTTAGGTGTAACTTCAAAAACACTTCCGGATTGTTCAACACTTTTTTGTGTTTCATAATAACCACCTATGTTGCGTATAACATGGTTTATATACCGGTTATACTGACCAACAACCTGGCCATACATTTGTCTGAGGTTTTCGTATTTGTTTCCTTCCTCTTTTGTCCATTCAATCAAGTTGGGAACGATACGCTTTAGATTCTTGATACCGTATTCACTTGCTTTCATGGAGTTATCGCCCAAGTCTTCACTTTGCGTTCTGGGATCAGACATGTTGCCATACTCATATGTGCCAAACCATACTCTTGGATTTTGCGCCATGCGCTCGTTGTATAGTTTGTTGCGCTGTTTACTGTCTTCCTCTTCGCTATTTGCACCAAATCCATACCCCCATTCAATAGCCCACTTGTCATAATCGCCAATACGCGGAAATAATCCTGCTTTGCTGATGTTGTCTTCCGGTTGTGCTACATAATTGAAACGAGCATAATCCATAATGGAAGCTGTATGGCCGTTGGCTTCAACCCAAGCCTTATCTCTTAATTTCTCAACAGGAGTTTTGCTGCTTGAGCCCATGTTATGGCGCAATCCCAATGTATGTCCAACTTCATGAGATGAAACGAAACGGATTAAATTCCCCATCAAATTATCGTCGAATTTCATTTTTCTTGCATCTGGATCAACAGCTGCTGTTTGAACAAAGTACCAATCGTGAACCAAGCTCATTACATTATGATACCAGCCGATATGACTTTCAATAATTTCTCCGCTTCTGGGATCATGAACGTTTGGACCATATGCATTAGCGATGTCTGATGCGAAATAACGGATCACAGAAAAACGAGCATCCTCTAAACTCATGGTGCTGTCGTTTTCTGGCCACTCTTTACCCATAATGGCATTTTTAAATCCAGCTTTTTCAAATGCTACCTGCCAATCATTAATACCCTGAATCAGGTAGGGTCTCCATTTTTTTGGTGTTGCTGGATCTATATAATAGATGATTGGTTTTTCGGGTTCTACCAATTCACCCTTCTTCCAGCGATCAATGTCTTCTTTTTTAGGGTGCAGCTTCCAGCGAACAACGAAACTTTCGTTTTCTACTTTTTGCTGATCGTCGCTATATACTGTGTAGTCGTCTGCAAAAAATCCAACGCGAACATCATTCATTCTTTTTTGCATGGGTTGTTCTGGAAGAATGATAAAGGACGTGTTGGTTTCTAAGGTTACAGCACCTGCGGCATTAGCTGCTGGCAAGCTGGAGGAAGGGAAAGGAGAAGGAATAGGGGAGGGTCCGCCTGCGCTAGCAGAAAATGTTTTTACGGTTCTTACCTCGGTATTGATGGGGAAGGATTTAATGGTTTCAATAAACGAACGATCGTTTTGAATCATGGTTAGATTCAATCTTCTTTTGGAAGCAGCATTTAATGAAACCACTTGGTTATCGCCTTTAAAGAAATCGGTGATATCAATAACAGCCCCTGTTGAATCTTTTCCGAATGATTTGATATCAAATGCAGCAGCAATAGGATCCAAGTTTGAATTTCGAACTGCCTTGTAAATAGGTTGTGATGAGTCTGCCACGCTGATAACGGTTACCACGCGCATGAAAATTTTATTATCTGGACCTTTCTCAAATTTAACAACCTGCTGATTGGCCAGCTCACCGCCGTATATGCCACCGCCACCTGCAACTTTGGTATAGCGGGTAATCGCCATGATTTCTCTTCCGAAAAGCTTTTCGTCAATTTCGAAATAATATTTATCGTCTACTTTATGCACAGTAAACAGCCCTTTGGTTGATTTAGCTTTGGCTGTAATTACGTCCTTGTAGGGTTTAGGCCCCGGCCTTGCAGGTGCAGAGGGCGGAGTTGGGGCTGCTGCCGGAGGAGCAGCGGCTGGTGGTACTGGTGGTGTGGGAGGGTTTTCTCGCCTATTTTGAGCCCCGGCAACAACCTGAATGGCAATAAACATGGCAAAAAACGCCCAAATTCTTAAAAATGGAAGTTGTTTCATTGTTCTATTATTTGTGAATGATAAATATAAACGCTTTTGAGTTTAAAACATTTTTTGTTGACCAAAGGTTCTGACGGTTTAATAACGGAAAGATTTCGGCTTTTTTGAAGAATTTTATTTTTTTTAAGCGTTGTTTTTTTTTTAACCAATTTTATTATCTTGCTCTGCGCCGACCAATACGAGTAATAAGGTTGACCCTTAAAACCTGTATTTTTCAAGCAAAATTTTTTAACCAAACAGAAATTTTAAAATTAAAATCGAAAGTCATGGCCGATTTAACAAAACCAACTGCGAAGTCAACCACATCCGTTCAACCCAAAGGTGGTGGTAATGCAATTTCTTATCTGGCACCTCTTCTCTGTGTCATTGCCGGATATTGTATCTGGAGATTTATTTTGGGTAGTGAAGCTGGTTTTACAAAGCCAGATTTAGAAGGTGGTTTCTGGCCATCACACAAAGGTCCAATTGGTGCGTGGAATCGCATGTACGAAGGTGGAATCATCGTTCCTTTGCTTATTGGATGTTTACTCATGGTAGTTGTATTTTCAATTGAGCGTTTCCTAACTATTCGCAAAGCAGTAGGTACGGGTTCAAATGCAGAATTTGTGCGTAAAGTACAATTCCATCTTGCCAATAAAAATGTTGACGCAGCTCTTACCGAATGCGATAAGCAAAAAGGTAGTGTTGGTAACGTTATGAAGGCTGGTTTGAAAAAGTACAAAGAAATGATTGCCGATGGTGCCTTGAGCACAGATCAAAAAGTTGCAGCAATTCAAAAAGAAGTAGAAGAAGCAACGGCCTTGGAATTACCTATGCTACAGAAAAACTTGGTATTCCTTTCCACATTAACATCCTTAGGTACCTTGATTGCCCTTTTGGGTACAGTATTGGGTATGATCAAATCATTCTCCGCACTTGGTGAAGAAGGTGGTGGTGGTGCAGCTGCTGAACTTGCAGTTGGTATCTCCGAGGCCCTTTACAATACTGCATTGGGTATCGGTACTTCTTCAGTAGCGTTGATGATGTATAACGTTTTCACTACAAAGATTGACTCCATTACTTATGGTATCGACGAATCAGGCTTTACCCTTACACAAAGCTTTGTTTCTCAATACAAGTAATTTCCAGAATATCCCATTATGGAATTCAGGTAAAAAAGCATCATCAATCTTAAATAAAGAAACATGCCAAGTGTAAAAATAAAGAAACATGCACCGGATAACGACATGACTCCCTTCGTGGATATTGCGTTCCTTATCCTGTCATTTTTCATCATGGCAACCAAATTCAAGCCACCAGAACCTGTTGAGGTAACCACACCCAATTCGGTATCTTCCATAACCCTTCCTGAAAAAGATGCCTTTATGGTTTCTATTGATAAGGATGGAAAGGTATTTGTTACCATTGATAACCCTGCAAGCCGACAAGCGTTGATTGAAAACATCAACAAAACAAGAAGTCTTGGTTTGTCTAGTGCAGAGGTAAAAAACTTTATCAATGCCAGCAGCATTGGAGTACCATTCAGTCAGTTGAAGAGTTTGCTCTCGTTAGACCCTGATTTGGAAAGCACCAAAGCGGTAATGGGCAAGCAACCTGGCATTCCATGTGCCGACTCTACCGGGGGTGAACTAACTCTTTGGGTTAGGGAAGCATTGGTTGCTTATGAAGGGAAGAAGCTCAACATGTTGATTAAATCAGACAATAGCACCAAATATCCTGCTTTTAAATACGTGCTCACAGCATTCAAAAAGAATGATCAAAACAAATTCCTATTGGTGACATCTCCAGAAGATGCGCCTCCAGGAACTGCATTGTATGAGACGCGTCAAGAGCAAATTTTTGGTGACAAATAACCTCAAAACGTAAACAATATGGCAAGTATAGATTCTGGAGGGGATGGCGGTCACAAAAAAGGTCCGGGTGTTAAGAAAGCAAAAAAAATGTCTACCAAGGTAGACATGACACCCATGGTGGATCTTGGTTTTCTGTTGATCACCTTTTTCATCTTCACCTCT
>JAULVY010000107.1:0-48288 GCA_032110825.1 Chitinophagaceae bacterium
CTTGTCCTGCACTGGCTTCCTGCTGCGCACCCTGTGCTGGGTTTTCACCTTGAGTAGAATTGTACATATCTTGACTGGCAGCCATCCACGCATCATTCAATTCTTTCGTTGCTGCATCGATAGAAGCTATGTCTTGTATTTTATGCACCTCTTTCAATTTGGCAAGTGCGTTCTCAATTACTGATTTTTTCTCAGCAGGAATTTTCTCCCCAAATTCCTTGAGCTGCTTTTCAGTCTGGAATACGAGTCCATCAGCGGCATTGAGTTTTTCAATTCGCTCCTTGGCTTCACGATCTGTAGCTTCGTTGGCTTGGGCCTCTGCCTTCATTTTCTCTATTTCTTCTTTTGTAAGACCACTACCCGCTTCAATTCTTATTTTTTGCTCTTTACCAGTGCCTTTGTCTTTCGCACTCACGTTTAGCATACCGTTTGCATCGATATCAAACGTTACTTCAATTTGAGGAACACCTCTAGGAGCAGGAGGAATATTGTCTAAGTTGAATATACCAAGTGTCTTATTTTGATTGGCCATTGGTCTTTCACCTTGAAGAACATGAATCTGAACGCCCGGTTGATTGTCGGCAGCCGTTGAAAACGACTCTGACTTTTTCGTTGGAATCGTTGTATTGGATGGAATCAAAACGGTCATTACACCTCCAAGCGTTTCAATACCCAATCCCAATGGTGTTACGTCGAGCAACAACACATCTTTTACTTCACCGGATAAAACAGCGCCCTGAACACCTGCACCGATTGCAACTGCTTCATCGGGATTTACACTTTTGTTTGGCTTTTTTCCAAAAAACTTTTCAACGATCTCTTGAACCTTTGGTATGCGGGTAGAACCACCAACCAAAATCACTTCATCAATTTGAGAAGCAGACATTCCTGCGTCTTTTAAAGCTTGTTCGCAAGGCTTTAGACATCTTTCAAAAAGTGAGTCTGCTATTTGCTCAAATTTAGCCTTTGTTAATTTCTTTACTAAGTGCTTAGGAACACCTTCGATGGCTGTGATGTAGGGCAGATTAATTTCTGTTTCTGAAGAAGAAGACAATTCGATTTTGGCTTTTTCAGCAGCCTCTTTCAAACGCTGCAATGCCATTGGATCTTTTCTTAGATCTACGTTTTCGTCCTTCTGAAATTCTTCAGCTAACCAGTCCATGATCACTTTATCGAAATCATCACCACCCAAGTGGGTATCTCCGTTGGTTGATTTCACTTCAAAAACACCATCTCCCAATTCAAGAACTGAAATATCAAATGTTCCACCACCTAGATCAAACACAGCAATTTTGCTATCAATGTTTTTCTTATCCAATCCATAAGCCAAAGCTGCAGCTGTAGGCTCGTTGATGATTCTACGAACATTCAAACCGGCAATTTCACCAGCTTCTTTTGTGGCCTGACGTTGTGCGTCATTAAAATAAGCGGGGACGGTTACAACAGCTTCTGTGACTTCCTGCCCCAAATAGTCTTCAGCAACTTTTTTCATCTTCTGCAACACCATCGCACTGATTTCCTGTGGTGTGTACAAACGTCCATCGATATCGATGCGTACAGTATTGTTATCCCCTTTGGCTACATTGTAGCTCCAATGTTTAATCTCTTCAGTTACCTCGTCAAAACGGCGCCCCATAAATCTTTTTACACTGGTGATGGTGTTGATGGGATTGGTGATAGCCTGACGTTTAGCAGGATCTCCCACTTTGCGTTCGCCATTTTTTAAAAAGGCAACCACACTCGGGGTTGTTCTTCTACCCTCGTCGTTAGCGATTACAACTGGTTCATTTGCTTCCATTACAGATACACAGCTGTTGGTTGTTCCTAGGTCTATTCCGATTATTTTACCCATAAAAATTATTTTATATGAAATAGAGTAAACAATAGATGTGCCGACCCTTCAATTAGGAAAAACTGTCAGTTTTATCTATAATACACTGACAAACAGGTAGTTAAAATAGATGAAATTCTACCAAAATGGCATGAAAAAACGCCAAAATGCAATTAGGAACTAGCAACAATATGGTTTACAATTTGGTCTGCGTGTTCTCTTGAGTTTTCAATAAACCACTTATTGGTTTTTAGACCACCGCAAATAACCCCTGCCAGGTATATACCCTCTACATTAGTCATCATGGTTTCCGGGTTGTGGACAGGAGTTTTGTACTCATCATCACCAATGTCAATACCCATTGACTTTAAAAAATCAAAATCTGGTAGATACCCTGTCATAGCCAACACAAAATCATTTTCAATTGTAGTGATAACGCCATTTTGGTCGATATCAACCTCACCGTGTCGAATGGCCTTCAAGGATGCATAGTAGAAAACGCGAATTGAACCTTCTTTTATTCTGTTTTCAATATCCGGTTTAACCCAATATTTTACAGATTCTCGAATTCCTTGATCGCGAATGATCATGGTCACATCTGCCCCTTTTCTCCATGTTTCCATGGCCACATCTACAGCAGAATTAGCAGCGCCCACTACAATAATCTTTTGACCGAAATAAGGGTGCGCCTCTGTATAGTAATGATGCACTTTAGCTAGTTCCTCTCCGGGAATGTTCATGCGGTTTGGAATATCATAGAAACCAGTAGATAATATGATGTGTTTAGCCTGATAACTACCTTTGGATGTTTTGATAATAAACTGATTTTTAATCCCACTAATGGAATCAACATGTTCGTAAAGCCCTATGTGAAGATTCCAATGCATCGCTACTCTTCGATAATATTCCAATGCTTCCGATCTAGTCGGTTTGGGATTATGCGAAACAAAAGGAACATTTCCAATTTCTAAACGATCGGCCGTTGAAAAAAAGGTCATATTCAACGGATAACGATAGAGTGAATGTACAAGTGCACCCTTTTCGATGATGCGATAGCTTAAGCCTGCTTGTTTACATGATATTCCGCATGCCAATCCAATTGGCCCACCGCCAATGATTATAACATCGTAGGAGTTATTGATCGTCATGGTTTATTGGATTCACTGGACTTAAAACTAAAATTTCGTTGAGAAACGTAGCTAAACCCTACAACAAAAAATGTAGTAATGATTTTGGAAACAGTTGGGTATATTTTCATTTCTTCTACCAATATCTTTAAGAATATATAATTGAGTACGATGCTGATGCAAACTGTAATAAAATATCGGAAAAACTGAATTCTCCCTTTTAAATAAGAAGATTGAAAAACCACAAACCGCATTAATAAAAAACCAGTCGGGAAAGATATACAAAACGAAAGTAAAAATGAAGCTATATGAGGACTTACCGTTAGAAAAGGAAGAACAACCAGCTGTTTATCCAATATATAATTGTAAATAAAAAAAAACAATGAAATATCAAATAACGTATTCATTCCTCCGCAAGCAGCATAGCGAAACGTTGTGCGATCAAAAATCTTGTCGAACAAAGGATAAAAGAAATCAAGGGATTTTTCAATTAATACTTTCAATGAATAAAAACGTTTTAAAATCTTAGATAATAGGTTACATGCCTTTTTGCATATCGGGCTCCAATTGAGTCTTGGAGCGAAAGCATTTTTGCATTGAAATCACCAACCCAAGAAAGTTCTAGATCTACATAGTCTGTGTGAGGAAGCACATACTCTTTCAATTTCATAAAGAGGCAAGATTCTAACCCCTGATTTCGAAACTTTTCCTTGGTACCCATGATTACACACCTCATTCTTTTGTGCTTATAAGTAAGCTTTTTCCATAAAAACTTTATGGTTCCTAAAATGCCTAGTTTGCCATTCAGGTCTTTGATTAACTCATTGGTATCGGGTAAAATCATGATGAAAGAGATAGGTTCACCAGAAGAAGAATAAGCAAACCAGATCAATTTGGGATCCATGATGGGCTTAATCTTTCGTATGGTTTCCAGTATGGTTTCATCAGCAACGGGAGTGAAGTTCTCAAAATCCTTCCACGCATCGTTATAGATTTCTTTAAAATCTTTAGCATACCTAGGAATATCATGCACATCCAAATGCCTAAACTGAAACCCTCTGCGCTGAGCTGCCCATTGTGCAATTCGTATTACCTTATCAGGCAATCCCTTTTTAACATCAACATAATTTGAGATTTGCTCAAATCGAACCACAAATCCATACCCTTCAAAAAACGATTTATAATACGGAGGATTGTAATTCATCCCATAGTAAGGTCCTTTGAAACCATCCACCAATAGTCCCCACCATGTATCCGTCTCTCCAAAATTAATAGGCCCATTCATGGCCTGCATCCCTTCAGCCCTTAACCAGCTTTTGGCCTGATCAAAAAGTTGGTTTGCAGCATCCTGATTGTTGATGCATTCAAAAAACCCACATCCACCAGTAGGAACTTCTTCGAGATATGCCTTTTTAAAGTTGATGAAGGCTGCTATCCTACCAACTACTTTTTGATCTTTATCAGTAAGAATCCATCTTTTGCATTTCCCAAATGAGAAGAAATTGTTCTTAGAAGGATCGAAAACAGATTCGATGTCGTTCAAAAGTGGACAAACCCATTCTGGATCATCTTGATAAATGAAAAAGGGCAACTCTAAAAACTGCTTTACCAGCTTAGGATTTACAACTTCTATAATTGAAAATTGTGGCATCAGTTTGCAAATTAATCAAAACAAAGACAACCTCCTATCCCTCAATTCGAAAAAGAACAAGCGATTGGATTCAACCATTAACTAGTTGTACATTTGCAAAACTCAAGCAAAATCAATGTTAAGTCAACTCATACGGGAAAAAACAAATGCATGTCTAGAAAAATTATACTCTTTTAAGGCAGCAGAAACAGATTTCCAAATCAATACAACCAAGCCGGAATTCGTTGGCGACTATACCGTTGTATTGTTTTCATTGGCTAAAAAACTTAGTCGCAATCCGGATCAAATCGGAAATGAGCTTGGTGGTGCATTACTCAACAACTTTTCTGAAGTATTCAAAGGGTATAATCTGATTAAGGGTTTTCTAAATCTAGAAGTTCAAGATTCTTTCTTTACCCTTATGTTAGAAAAGAATTTTCAAGATGTCTGTTTTGGAAAATCTCCAATGAATGGCAAAAAGGTGATGGTAGAATATTCTTCTCCAAACACCAACAAACCCTTGCATTTGGGTCATTTAAGAAATAATTTTCTAGGAAGGAGTATCGCCGAAATACTTAAGGCAAATGGATACGAAACGGTTAAAACCTGTATAGTAAATGATAGAGGGATTCATATTTGCAAAAGCATGATTGCTTGGCAATTGTTTGCAAACGGCGCTACTCCGCAATCTACGGGCATAAAAGGAGATCATTTTGTAGGCGACTACTATGTGAAGTTCAACGATGCTTATAAAAAAGAAGTTGAAGAATTGGTTGCAAAAGGGAAATCCAAAGATGCGGCTGAAAAAGAGGCACCTATCATGAAAGCAGCACAAGACATGTTGCTGGATTGGGAAAAAGGCGAATCCAAAGTGATGGAACTATGGAAAAAAATGAACGAATGGGTTTATGATGGTTTCAACGTAACCTATACACGAATTGGGTCAGACTTTGCAAAAACATACTACGAAAGCAACACGTATTTACTGGGGCGGGACACAGTTGAACTGGGAATTCAAAAAGGGGTTTTTTATAAAAAAGAAGATGGAAGTGTATGGATAGACCTCACAGCCGATGGATTAGATGAAAAACTGGTTTTGAGAAAAGACGGCACTTCCGTTTACATCACTCAAGATATTGGGTTGGCTCAATTAAAGTTTCAAGAATTTGGAATTGATAAAAGCATATATGTCATTGGAGATGAGCAGAACTACCACATGAAAGTATTGCAGCTCATTTGCAAAAAGCTTGGCTTGCCATATGCTGATGGCATTCAACACTTGTCGTATGGAATGGTTGAACTGCCAACAGGTAAAATGAAAAGCAGGGAAGGTACTGTTGTAGATGCAGATGACATCATTGATGAAATGATACATATTGCAGAACAACACACCCAAGAGTTGGGAAAAGTAAAAGAGTTTACGAATGAAGAATTAAAGGAACTCTATGATACCATTGGAATTGGTGCATTAAAATTTTTCCTTTTGAGGGTAGATCCTAAAAGGAAAATGATTTTTGACCCCAAAGAATCCATTGATTTTCACGGTTTCACGGGTCCATTCATTCAATACACACATGCAAGGATAAAGTCGATATTAAGAAAGTATCCCATTGCCTCGGTCTCGGTTGAAAAATGTGCGCTTGAAAACGATGAAAAGAAAATCTTGCTGCACCTAGAAAATTACAACCAAACATTGGCAGTGGCAGCCGATTCGTTGGATCCTTCGATCATAGCCAATTATCTGTTTCAATTGGCGCAATTTTTTAATTCATTTTATGCCAGTCACAGCATCGGGAATGCAGAAACCGAAGAGAAAAAACAATTACGCTTAAAAATAAGTAAAATGGTTTCCATGGTGTTAAGTTCCGGGATGGAATTGTTGGGCATAAAAATGCCCGAAAAAATGTAACCATTCTTTCGGGCTGTACCTAATGAATCATTCTGAAACTACCAACCAATACGTGCAGCTCTGAATTGTTGCAAGTTCGGATCCATTTCAATGGCCTTGTTGCACAGTGTTGCACCTTTATTTTTATCTCCCATTTTGATATAGCTCATGCCAATCATGTATAGGGATCTTGCGTCTTCTCGATCTAGGAATAGCGCTTTATCCCAATAATTTATCGCTTCTTTGTATTTACCCATGCTGTAGTATGAATCCGCAATATTATTGTAGATATAAACATCGCCAGGTCTTTTTTCCAACATCTTCAGCAACAAGTCCATGCCTTTGTCGGGCTGACCCGCAGCTATATAAGAGTTAGAAAGATTTTCAATGAAGTTGTTATCTACTTTATACCCCTTTTCCATTGCTAATTCGTAATACTTAACTGCTGTTTTTTCATCATTCATGGCAGAATACGTCATGGCCAATTCATTGATGAGCCGATTGTTGTTAGAGTCGAGCTTCAAGGCCTCCTGATAATATCGTACAGAAGCTTTGAAATTGCTCATATCTGCCAATGCTCTTGCAAACAGGGTGGGTATTTCAATATTATTCGGTTCTTCAACATAAGCAGCATCCAAATATCTAAAAGATTGCGCGTAATTCTCTTGCTCGTAATAGCTCTTTCCTACCATATAATTTATTCGGGAACCTGCCTTCATTGCAATCAACTTCTGTCCGTACTTAATGGTTTCATCCCATCGACGGAAATTGAATACTATTCCGGTTACTTTTTCCAAAGACACTACATCGGTAGGATTGGATTCAAGAACTTTAAGGAAAGATTGACGAGCCAGATCGAATTGTCTTAAATCCAATGCTTGAAGTCCCAACATTTTTTGTGCTTCAACAATACCTGGATTAACGGCAACAGCCATTTGAAGATATTCAAGTGCTAATTTCTGCCTGCCTGCTTCTTGTTCTAATTTGGCTTTTTTTAGCAGGGTATTGACACTATCGTCGTAATTTCTGGCAAAAACAGCAAAAGAAACCAGAAGCGTAAAAGCTATCATGGTCAACTTTTTCATACGGATTGGGGGTTTACGGATTAAAGGATTTTTTTTAGGATACATCCCCCTAACGGCGGAAGATCAATTTTTATTTCATTTGTAGGGTTGTTTTTATCTGTTTTAGCGTTTATAATTAGTTTGTTTACGTAGTTTCCCGTACCCCAGTATTCTTTTTTGTCTGATTGAAATATTTCCTTCCATTTTCCAACAAGACCCTCTCCTTGTACCACCCAACCCGGTCTTTCCACAGGTGTCATGTTTAAAACCACCAAAATTGTATCATTTTTTTCCTCATCTATTCGCATGTAAGCAATAACCGACTCCTCACGGTTATCCAAATCTACCCATTTAAAACCTTGATAATCAAACTGTTTACTAAAAATTGCCGATTCGCTTTTGGCCAAATGAAGAAGATCTTTAACACAGAGTTTTAGTCCCATGTGGCAATCGTATTGGAGGAGCTCCCACTGCAATTGAGTTTTATAATTCCATTCGTCGGTTTGTCCAAACTCATTACCCATAAAAAGCAATTTACCTCCGGGATGAGTAAACATGTAGGTATACAATAGCCTCAAGTTTGCAAATTTTTGCCATTCATCCCCCGGCATTTTATAGATCATGGGAGATTTTCCATGCACAACCTCATCATGACTTAAGGGGAGCATGAAGTTTTCATCGTAGAAGTACATCATGCTGAAAGTCAATTGATTCTGCTGAAATTGTCTGTAAAACGGATCTTGCTTGAAATAACGCAAGGTATCGTGCATCCAACCCATCATCCATTTCATTCCAAAACCCAATCCATCCTCATACGTTGGTTTTGAAACTTTCGGCCAATTGGTAGCTTCCTCGGCTATGGTCTGTACTCCAGGAAAATCACGGTAGACCATTTCATTCATGTGTTTCAAAAAATCAATCGCTTCTAAATTCCCATTTCCACCAAACTCATTTCGCTCCCACTCCCCTTCTGAACGTGAATAATCCAATTTTAAAATAGAGGAAACAGCATCAACACGTAGACC
Source organism: Chitinophagaceae bacterium (assembly GCA_032110825.1). Taxonomy (GTDB): domain Bacteria; phylum Bacteroidota; class Bacteroidia; order Chitinophagales; family Chitinophagaceae; genus Pollutibacter. Next base: position 8,566 of record JAULVY010000107.1, read on the forward strand.
GTCTGCATGAAATTTATCTAACCAAAATCGGGCATTGCTGATTAAAAACGAACGGATTTCTCCTCGTTTGTAATTAAAAATATAGCTATTCCAGTCTGGGTGATATCCCTTTCGCATATCTGCATACTCATAGGTATGGTTACCGTCAAACATAAATAGCCCATGAGAATCATAAGGAAAATGAGAAGGTACCCAATCCAATATCACACCAATTCCTTCGCGATGGAAATAATCTATCATGGCCATAAATTCCTCAGGATGACCAAATCGTGAGGTGGGCGCAAAATACCCAGTGCCCTGATATCCCCAACTTCCGTCAAATGGAAATTCCATCACGGGCATAAGTTCTACATGAGTAAACCCCATTTCTTTTACATAGGGTACCAATCGTTCTGCAATTTCCCAATATGAAAAATAAGATTCTTCGTTGTAGGGATCAGGACGCATCCAGCTGGCTAAATGAACTTCGTAGACTAAAAATGGGGAATTCAAAGAGTTATGAACGTCTCTTTTTTTTATCCAATCTTTATCCTTCCATTCAAATTGAAAGTTCCATGTAATACTTGAAGTCAATGGTTTTTTCTCCCAATAATGCGCATAAGGATCCCCTTTTTGAAGCATCTTGCCTTCAAAACCATGAATGGAGTATTTGTAAAGTTCGCCTCGTAGACATCCTGGAATAAACCCCTCCCAAATTCCACTCTGATCTAATCGAACATACAGTGGATGAACACCATCTTTCCAGTTGTTGAAATTAGCTATAACACTTACTGCTGTTGCATTTGGAGCCCAAACACAAAAATACGTTCCTTCTGTTTTTAAAACGGTAATTTGCTTGTTTCCAAAATATTCATACGCAGTATACAGTGTTCCTTTTTGGAAATTTTGAATGAGTTCATCAGAAAGTAACGAGTAATTCCAGACCGGTTTTTGAGTATCTACAAAATGAATGTCTTCATAACGAAGCTTGTTTTGAATACCCGTATACTTTTCTATCTTGGACATCAGAATGATTAAATTCAATTTGGCAGAAATACGAAGGAGAGATTACCAAATGGGTTGAGGGTTAAACTTTTGTGTGAGCAGGCACTCATCCAAATATTAAATAACAAAGCCATCAGGTAAAACAGCACCTTTCTTTACAACTACAATTCCTTCTTTGATGGTATACAGAGGGTGGTCTGCGTTGGTTAAATGTTTTCCTCCATTGATTCGAACATCATTTCCAATTCGGCAATTTTTATCGATGATTGTATTTTTTATATAACAACGTTCTCCAATACCTAATTTGGGGAGTCCGTTGTGAACCGATGCATTCATTTCCTCTAAAGTTTCATAAAAGTCGGTCCCCATTATGTAACAACTAACCACTGTTGTACCATAGCCAATTCGGGTTCTGATACCAATTACCGAGTTTTCTATTCTGGATGCGTTTATGATACATCCTTCTGCAATTATTGTTTTTTCGAGTGTTGTCCCACTGATTTTTGCCGGAGGAAGCATCCTGGCTCTTGTATATACAGCCTTTGAGTTGTCAAATAAATTAAAAGCGGGCACATCTTGAGTCAACGCTAAGTTGGCTTCAAAGAACGAATGAATATTTCCGATGTCTGTCCAATACCCTTCATACTGATAGCTAAGCACATTGTAGCGTGAAATAGAATAGGGAATAATTTCTTTTCCAAAATCTGTAGCATCTTTTACTTGGTCTTGCAACAAATCGAACAAAACTTTTCTGCTAAACACATAGATTCCCATACTGGCTAGGTAATCCCTACCCTGCTCTTTCATGGATTCACCTGTATCGCTTATCCAATCTGTCAGGACTTCAGGTTTTGGCTTTTCGATAAAAGAGGAAATCACATTTCCATCCCCTTTCTTCATGATTCCAAACTCCGTTGCGTCCTTTGCATTTACCGGTATTGTTGCAATAGATATATCTGCTTTGGACTGAATGTGATTGTCCAACATTTCTTCGAAATCCATTTGATATAACTGATCACCAGACAAAATGAGTACATGATGAAAGTCCTGCTGGCTGATGTGTCTCAATGATTGACGAACAGCATCAGCAGTACCTTGAAACCATGCTGGGTTATCGGGAGTTTGTTCTGCGGCAATAATATCAACAAAAGCAGAACTGAAAACACTGAAATGATACGTATTTTTAATGTGCTTGTTCAAGGATGCAGAATTGAATTGCGTCAAAACATAAATCCTACCGATATTCGAGTTCAAGCAATTGGAAATGGGGATATCAACCAATCGATATTTACCAGCAATGGGTACAGCAGGCTTGCTTCGTGTAGAAGTTAATGGAGCGAGTCGGCTACCTTGGCCACCACCTAGTATAACAGCAATTACATTCTTATTCATCGGATTGCAATTGCCATGAATTTAACGAAAACTTTGGTATAGTTCACTATATTGTTTTGCGCTTTGATGCCAACTAAAGTCCAATTGCATAATTTTTTTTCGTAAGCTATCAAAATGCGTTTTTTCTGAGTATAGGCTCAGGCTTCGGTATATGGCATGCGTAACATCCCCAATACTTGCATTTGAAAATTGAATGCCATAGCCCTCGTTTTCATCAATATCTTTAACTGTATCGTTTAAACCACCTGTTTTCCTTACCAAAGGGATTGTTCCATAACGCATCGCGTAAAGCTGGTTCAAACCACAGGGCTCTACGCGAGAAGGCATAAGTAAAAAGTCTGCTCCAGCGTACATCAAATGGCTGAGTTGCTCATTATAGCCTATGTAGACGGCAAAATCCGACTTAGATAAAGGGTGTAACTTAGAAAGAGAGAGCTCAACATCGGCTTCCCCACTGCCTAAAACCAAAAAATTCATTTTCCGTTCCAAATATTCAAAACTATCTAGAATAACACCAGGCAACAGTTCAGCGCCCTTTTCGCCAACCAAACGTCCAATAAAAACAAACAGTGGCTTTTGAGTATTTAAATTAAATTGTTCACAAAGCAAAGCCTTGCTTTTGCTTTTACCGGATGAAACATTTTTGTGGGTATAATGATTTGAGATGTATTTATCTGTCTCCGGGTTCCAAACATCGTGATCAATTCCATTGAGTATGCCCAAACACTTTCCTTTTTCGTATTCAAACAATCGTTCCAATCCATTGCTCATGAACTTAATCTCTTCTAAATAGGTAGTACTAACTGTTGTAACTCTCCATGAACATTTTATTGCGGATGCAAGAGGATTTATGCTTCCATTCCACTCCAATAACCCATGCTTCCAACTATCCCATTGAGGTAGATAATGAACCTTATCCCATCCAAAAGCTCCCTGGTATTGCGCATTATGTATCGTAAGAACACAGGGGATAGTCTCTAACCTTTTGAACGCATAACAATGTTGCATCATAAAGGGGATTAACCCTGTATGATGATCGTGAACATGAACCAATTCTGGAGGAAACTCCCATGAATGCATCCAATCCACAACACCGATTTGAAATGCGACAAAGCGTTCTACGTCATCTGCGTAGCCATATACGTTCTCTCTATCCAATAATCCATGAATATCCAATACGTACAAATCAAAGCCGAGAGTATTAAATTTCTCCTTGATTACTGTATAATTAAAATTTCGATACCCGAAAACGGACTCCCCTTTGTGCACAACTTCCCACTCATGAGTATAAAGAAACTTTGTTCTATACATAGGCATAATAACACGGGCCTCATGCCCTAATTCGTTTAAGAACTTAGGCAATGACCCCACTACATCACCCAATCCCCCAGCTTTTGCAACAGGATAACACTCAGCACTTACATGTAGGATATTCATGAAACAAACTAATTTATTACCAATTTACTCATTTAAAAACACCCTATGGGAATAAAAAATTTTGCAGGTGAATAAATATAATTATTTTGAGGATCAACAAAATACGATTTGCTATGAGCCAAAAAACAAATTGGTCGCAATTTGGTGTATTAATCACCGTTTTCTTTTTCTGGGGATTTGTAGCGGCTTCAAACAGTATTTTTATCCCTTTTTGTAAAAAATTCTTCGAACTCGATCAAATTCAGTCACAGTTGATAGGCTCTGCCTTTTACGGCGCTTATTTTTATGGCTCCTTGCTGCTCTATTTATATTCTGTGGTTTCCGGTTCAGACTTACTGAATAAAATCGGATATAAAAAAGGAATTATATATGGACTCCTTTTTTCTGTTTTAGGAGCTTTAGCTCTTGCCTTTATAAGTGGTTCTGGAAATGCAACATTTGGATTGGTATTGGTCTCCTTTTTTATCATTGCACTTGGTTTTTCACTTCAGCAAACAGCCGCACAGCCTTTTGCCGTTGCATTGGGTAGTCCCGAAACTGGAACCCACCGCTTAAACATGGGCGGAAGTGTAAACTCATTTGGAACCTTGTTGGGACCTTTGGTAGTTAGTTTTCTACTTTTTGGTAGCGTTGCAAGCGCAAGCGAAGCATCGATAGAGAATATACAAACCCTGTATTTCTTTCTGGCTGGATTATTTGTTTTAGCTGCAGTGATTTTTGCTTACGCTAAATTACCAAAAACAACATCCGATGAAAAATTGGAACAAAGTCCCAAAGCACTTTATGCTCTCTTGCTGATTGGCGTTATTTTCCTTCCTGTATTGTTTTCAGATTGGGCAAAAGAGGTTTCTGGAATAGAAAAAAGCTATATCATCCTTTCGTCTCTGGTATTGATTTTGGCTGTCTTGTTTGTATCAATGATACTGGCCAATAAAAATCCTTCAGGATGGGGAGCTATGGCATACCCTCAATTGGTATTGGGCATGATTGCCATTTTTGTTTATGTTGGAGTTGAAGTAACCATTGATAATAATTTTGGAGCGTTGCTCAAAAAGAATGCTTTTGGCGGTTACGACGAATCCCATATCTCTCACTTGGTTTCATTGTATTGGGGTTCGATGATGATTGGTAGGTGGACTGGCGCTGTAAGCGTATTCAACCTATCCAAATCCATGAAAAGAATCTTGGTCATAGTAGTTCCTTTTTTTGCATTTGGAGTCATACTTCTCGTAAATACAATTAAAGGAAATGATGTTAGTGATTTTATGATGTACCCCATATGCATTGCGATTGCAGTATTGGCATTTCTCTTTGCAGAAGAAAAGCCCGTTAAACTGCTGCTAACAGTATCTGTATTAGGAACAGTAGCCATGTTTATTGCCATCAGCACCACAGGTATGGTTGCTAACTTTGCCATCATCAGTTGCGGCATTTGTTGCTCGGTGATGTGGCCAGCTATTTTCGCACTATCCGTGAATGGAATTGGAAAATACCAAAGTCAAGGCTCTGCATTCTTGATCATGATGATTTTAGGCGGTGCAATCATTCCCCCTATGCAGGGAGCTGTGATTGATCTTGATAGCAGTTCAGACCCCAATGCATATACATACACTCAAATGTCATATTGGATACCATTGATATGCTTTGCGTATTTAGCATGGCATGCTTTGAAAACTAAATCGGTATTAAAAAAACAAGGTTTAGATGTTGATGCACAAGTGGCATCTGGACATTAAACTATTTTGATCTCTTTGTAATTTGAATAAAATAAAGTTTCATGAGTGCGAATGAACCTCTAGCAATAGGAATTGATATAGGCGGAACCGGAACTAAATTTGGGATTGTTGATAGTGTAGGCAATGTTCTTTTTTCTGGAGAGATGTCTACCAAAAAACATGCTGAAATTGGAAGCTTTATTGTAGAGCTGCATGAAAAATTATCTGAGCTGATTCAAAATGCAGGTGGTATTGGCAGAATGAAGGGAATTGGCGTAGGCGCTCCAAACGGAAATTTCTACAGCGGAACCATAGAATATGCTCCAAACCTTCCCTGGAAGGGAATTATTCCCTTGGCTAAATTGATGAGCGATCAATTCAAACTCCCCGTAACGTTGACCAACGATGCCAATGCAGCTGCCATTGGTGAAATGATGTATGGTGCTGCAAAAGGGATGAAGGACTTCATTATGATCACGCTTGGAACGGGTGTTGGTAGCGGTATTGTTGCAAACGGACAATTGATTTATGGTCATGATGGATTTGCAGGGGAATTAGGCCATACCATTGTAATTCCAGATGGTCGCATGCATGCTGGAACAGGAAAAAAGGGTTCATTGGAAAGTTATGCGTCTGCAACTGGAGTTACACTTACGGCAATTGAAATGCTTGAAAATAGCAAAGAAGAAAGCCTGTTGAGGAGTTTAGAGCCAACTAAAATCGATGCTAAAGCAGTTTACGATGCTGCCATAAAAGGCGATAAACTGGCATTGGAGATTTTTGAGTTTACAGGAAAGATACTCGGACTATCACTGGCCAATGCAGTTATGTTCAGCAGCCCTGAAGCTATAATTCTGTTTGGCGGCCTCACCAAAGCAGGGGATTTGATCTTAAAGCCAACCAGAAATCACATGGAAGAAAATCTAATCCAGGTATTTCAAAACAAAGTCAAGATTCTGGTTAGCCATCTCAAAGAAAGCGATGCAGCAATTTTAGGAGCAAGTGCATTGGTATGGGAAAAAACAGCTAAGAATTAATTAGAATTCTTATTGCGCTGCAATTTTTTTCTCTTGTTCCCATTGCAATTTTCCATATCCTGGAAATACATGCTTTTCACTATGGTAAGAAGAGCGCACCAAGGGGCCTGATTCTACATAATCAATCCCCAATTCGTATCCAATATCTTTATACTCTTTGAATTCGTCGGGATGTACAAATCGGTTAACCGGCAAATGTTTTGGCGTGGGTTGCAAATATTGGCCTATGGTAACTACGTCAATACCATTATCAGCCAAATCTTTAAGAGTTTGAATAACCTCGTCCTTTGTTTCTCCTAAACCCAACATAATGCCTGATTTGGTCCTCATACCACCCTGCTTGAGTTTTCGTAACACTTCCATACTTCTCCAATACTTGGCTTGGATTCTCACCTTGCGTGTCAAATTCTCAACAGTTTCTATATTATGAGAAACTACTTCAGGAGCTGCATCAACAATGCGTTGAATCTGATCCTCTATGCCCTTAAAATCCGGAATTAATGTTTCTAAAGTAGTTTCCGGATTTAATTGCTTCACTGCTTTGATGGTATTGTACCAAATTGTACTTCCTCCGTCGGGTAATTCATCACGATCTACAGAAGTGATAACCGCATGCTTAACTTTCATGAGATATATAGCTTCAGCCACGCGTTGAGGTTCATCCCAATCCTCCGCTTCCGGTCTTCCAGTAGCAACAGCACAAAATCCACAGCTACGGGTGCAGATGTTACCTAAAATCATAAAAGTGGCTGTACCAGCTCCCCAACATTCTCCCATATTGGGACAGTTTCCACTTTCGCAAATTGTATGAAGTTTGTGTGTATCAACAAGAGAGCGAACATTTCTATAGCTCTCACCAATGGGGAGTTTCACCCGTAACCAATCGGGTTTCTTAACTCGTTCTGTACTTTCTGAAGAAACGGCACTGCTGCACGACATAATCAAAGTTATGATGCAAATTTACATCACTTCCTGTTACCAAATGAAAGTCCGATATACCCCATGGGGAAAAGAGATCTACCCGGGTTATCCACCATCTGTACTACTTTACCGGTAAAATAATCAAGTCCAAATCCAAACTCGATAGCAGAAATTACTTGATTAAATCTAGCCCAATCAAAACGAAGACCTGCTTTGGCATACACTCCAGGAACAAATTTCATTTCATTCCACCCCAATTGTAATCCGGTTCCTCCAATGATTCTATCTGCACTAAGAAAAAGAGAACGATCTGCTTCCGAAAATTTAATTTTAGTTGTGCCTCCGGGATCTGTAAATTCCATATAATACGGCCTTGTGAGCCCAGCTGCGAAACCTCCCACAAAAACAGCATAAACACCTACTCCATTTTTATTGCCCTTGCCTCCAATTAAGATTTGGCGTCCTATGCCTCCCTTTACTTGATAAAAAATATTTTGCTTTCCATATACAAAGGGCCTACCAAAAATTGCAAAACCTGTATTGGTAAAATCCGTACTGGATTGTTTCTCTTCTTTTGGATGTTGTTTTTCTGAAAATTCGAATTGAAAAATTGTTGAAGCATATGCAGATTTTGATACTCCTTTTTCAAACAAAACTCCATATCCGTTGTGATGTGTTTTGATGCTGAAAAGTGTATGTTTTTCAAAAGCAGCAATACCCTCTTCCTCACTTCGAATCATATCATTGATTCGTTTCCTTTTTTCAAGTCTCTCTTCCTCGGTTTTACCAAAGTTGAACAGTCCCTTTTTCTGTGCCCAGATGGAATCCGTAAATAAAAATATTGAAATGAACACTAAAAGAGCTCTGGTCATGTTCTGTAAATGTTGTGTAAATTTATGCAAAAAAACATGACATCCACAGTTACCTATACAGGCGATTTAAGAACTTTAGCAACACATTTGCAATCCAATTCCCAATTTGAAACCGATGCACCCACAGACAACCAAGGAAAGGGAGAACGATTTTCCCCTACTGACCTGATTGGAACATCACTGGCTGCATGTATGATAACAACAATGGCAATTAAAGCAAAAGAGTTGGAAGAAAAGCTGATTGGTTGCACCGCAGAAACCACTAAAATCATGTCTAATGCACCACGGAAAATTAGTGGTCTGTTGATAAAATTCAATTGGAAATACCAACACTCGTTCACTGAGGATGAAATGAAAAAACTAGAACATATTGCCTGGTCTTGTCCTGTTAAAGAAAGTATTCATCCAGAAATTAAATTGGAAGTAGATTTCAACTGGTATGTCAATTAAATCTTGGACAACCAAAACAATGTTTTTTTTCACATTTCTGTTTGTACAGCTCTAAAATACCCTGAGATTGACTGGCATTCTGTATAGAAACCCCAAGATCTTTAAATCGGTTAACAATTGAATTGGATTCAGAAGACAATCGATCCATCCATCGAATAGCATCTGATAAAGTAAAGTCCGTTTTATACAATTTACTTTTTGTAAGACACAAAGGGATAACCAGATTGATTAAAATTAATTGAAGAAGGAGATTGGAAAGTTGCCATTTCTGTGATAATAAAAAAACATTCCAATCGTTTTCAGATGAAATAGTAGACAAGCAATCAATCAATTGAGGATGCTTGTAAAGAAGCTGAATCAGATAGTTCATTCTAGAATTGGGCATGGATTTCGGTCGCATTCTCAAATATTGGTACCGCAGCTTAGGCAAATGCAATCCCATTTTTTGAGAATATAGGGTATGCGTTTCCAACACAGATTGAGTTGATTTTACATCCATAGATTCAATTAATCCGGATTGAACAAGGAGGACTGCCCGTAAAGCCTGTAAATCGTACTTCACAAGAGATAGCATAGGATAAGGGATAGATTCTGCCATCAAGCTAAAGGCCTCCCCATTCTGAACACTTCCCAAAATTTTACAAAACCGAATCCAACATACTTGATTCCAACTTTTATGCAGATCAAATTGATTTAGAAAAAAGTCGACTCTCTCATTTAATCGAGTAATTGAATAATTTGACACATAGCTTTTAAACATGTCATGAGAGCCTCTTCGATTGAAACAAGGAAGATCATGACTGCCGGTTAAAAAATCATACTCAAGAAAATGCGAAAAAGCAAGTAGGTTTTTGAGTTCAACGATGGGAGAATGCGAATAGTACGTGCTATCGTTTTCCCATACAACATGCAGAATAACGGGCTTATAATACAAATCGTGCTGGTGACGATGCAAAAACCAATCAGACGTTTTAACATGAAATTCAATGCTTCCAAACCAATGCAAGCCATCCATTTCCAAATAGGCATTTAGAAAATCTGGACCCTGATTGGTATTGTAGGTGCCTTCCGCTAAAATGATAACGGTTTTGCCGTCTACCGTTTTAAAGTTTTGAATAGCCTTTGCATGATGCTTCCAAAATGCATGCAATTGAACCTCTTTGATCATATACAAAAGAACAAGATCGCAAAGGACCAAAGAGGTGAAAAAAACGAAATCAAAAAGGAATTAACGGAGCGGAAAGTTATAATCAGACTTTAATGACGTCACCACTCGGCTAACGGGAAGTCCCATCACATTGTAGAAATCACCTTTAATTTCTTTGATTCCAACAACTCCAATCCACTCCTGAATAGCATATCCACCCGCCTTATCGTAAGGTTTGTAAACATCAATGTAATGAATGATTTGATCGTAGGTTAATGCATGAAAACTCACTTGTGTTGTTTCAGTAAAGGAAATTTCAATTTGATCATCCTTCAGGCAAACACCTGTAACAACTTCATGAGTTTGACCAGAAAGTTGTTGAAGCATTTCAATGGCTTCAGATCGGTCTTGCGGTTTACCAATAATTTCATTGTTCAATACCACAATAGTATCGGCAGATAGAATTATAAAGTTTTTTTCATTTGCCTGCACGTCTTTAAATACTTTTTCATTTTTGCGATTGGCAATGGATAGCGCTACTTCTACCGGAGAAAGAGAGGGATCAACAAATTCATCTGCATCAGAGGGTTGAATTTCAAAAGAGAGTTCTGCCCATTCCAATAACATTTTGCGGCGAGGTGACGAAGATGCCAGTATGAGTTTTTTCATGTTGTATAGAAATAAAGAAGAATCATCGAGCCAATTCCTGAAAGCATTAAAAATTTAATCTGATTGCTAATCCGATGATAGGTGTCTGCAGTTTGCCCCTTCTGTATATTTCGCATAATGGGAATCAATTGAAAAAAAACCATAAATAGAGTGAAAACAAGTACCCAAATCCATTGCCGGAGAAGAGCATACCCCATAACAATAATAAAAGCAGCAAGTAAACTGAGCAAAAGTCCTTGAAGAATAATTTTTGCTGTTGAAAACCCCCAAACGATTGGCACGGTTTTACATCCGTATTTTCGATCTCCTTCAGCATCTTCCATGTCTTTTATTATTTCGCGGATAACGGAAACTACAAATGCAAAACCACCATATAAAACAGCCATTTTGTACACATGAATAAACGCTGCATGAGAAGATGAATCTCGAAGTACACGTGGATTAAACTCACAGAGGAGCAATACCCCAATTACCCAGGCGGTAAGCAGTGAAATAACGATATTGCCAATCAATAATTTTTTTTTCAGTGTAGTTGAATAAATCCAAAGCAATAGAATGCTCAGCGCATTAAACCAAAAAACAAAAAGATTTTCCACTTTCCAAGAAACCCATGCAGAAAGTAAAAGTCCAATAACCGAGACTGACAAGTGCCAGAACATGGCCCATCTTCTGCCAATTGACTTATCAATAACCATACGTTTGGGCTTATTGATTTTATCGATATTCAAATCAAAATAATCATTGATAATATACCCTCCTGCTGCTATCAAAACTGAGGCCGTGACTAAAATGTAGAATAAGGAAGGGGAAAGAATGGGGGTTATTTGAAAAGATGCATATACGGGGGCAATGATAAAATGGTAAAAAAGGAGCTGAGTCAAGATGATAAAAATCAAATTGACACTTCGAACCAAGACAAAAAAAGAAATAATTTTTTTCATGTCTATAAACTGGATGGAGGATTTTGTGCTACCCACAACCCTTGACTTTTAAGTACTTTTTCAATAACGTCCCGAACACAGCCCTCTCCTCCCTTTCGGGGAGATACATAGAGAGCTTTTACAAGAACTTCATCAGCTGCATCACAAGGGCATGTTGAAAGCCCAACTGCTTCAAATGCGGGTAAATCAGGAAGATCATCCCCCATAAACAAGACTTCTTCTTTTTTAAGTTTTAGCTCTTCAATCAAGGTATTGACCTGAAGAAATTTATTTTCAACATACTGATAAACATATTCAACCCCTAATGAATTGAGTCTTTGTTGAACCGGCAAAGAGCCAGATCCTGAAACAATGGAAATGGTAAACCCTTTTTGCTGTGCTAATCGTATGGCATATCCATCCTTTATGTTCAACTCTCTAAGCCACTCTCCGTCAGCCTGAATAAGAAGCTTGCCATTTGTCAATACACCATCCAAATCAAAAATCAGGAGCTTAATTTTTGAAAATAAATCCAACAAATTCATAGAATTCAAAGTTATGTTATTCCAGAGGAAGTCTTAAACCTCTTGTTACACACTATATTTGCACTTTTTTCATGAAACTCGCACAACAGATCATTATCAATACATACCGGGCCCGCTTGAATTTTATGTCTGTTTTTTCATCCAAATGGGCAGCAAAATCAGGATTTGCTATTTTTTGTACCCCGCATCGAAAACCCAGAAATGTGCCCCCTCCGATTTTTGAAAAATGTAAAACCTTCTCCTTGGTTGTTGACAACCAAAAACTATGGGGATTTAGCTGGAATGCATCTGCTGAAAGAAAAGCGCTTATTATCCATGGTTTCGAATCACGTTCGTATCAGTTTGATCGGTATATATCCCCTTTAATAAAAAAAGGATATGCTGTTTACGCCATGGATGCAAAAGCGCATGGCGAGAGTGATGGTAAAACAATCGTGTTGCCGGAATATGTGGCAATGATCAAAGTGCTAAGTGATAAAGTTGGAAACTTTGATGCTTATATTTCTCATTCATTTGGCGGAATGGCTATTAGTTTATACCTCGAGCAGTTCCCAAATCCTACTGCCAAAGTTGTGCTTCTTGCTCCTGCCACGGAAACTTCAACTGCCATTCGCTTTTTTTGCTCATTTTTTCAATTAAACGCCAGCGTAAAACATGAAATAGATAATCTGGTTTTACAAAAATCTGGAAAGCCGGTTTCATTTTATTCCATGAAGAGGATCGTTCCCACATTAGGCAATTCGATTCTGTGGATTCACGATACAGATGATGATATAACACCTTATGCAGACATGAAACCTCTGATGGATTCTGAAATAGAAAATGTTGAATTCTTGATAACAGAAGGGCTGGGCCACAGGAGGATTTACAAAGAAAATAAGGTTGTTAAAAAAGTTATGGAATTTTTATAAAGTCTACAATCGAATGGAATTTTAGCAATCTCACAACGCTTCCTTTCGATACAAATTTACTAAAATTCATCATGTTTACCTTATTATTGCATCAATTTAAGTGCAAATGGCTCCATAGTGGTGCCTTATTTTTGCAGGTTATGTGAGATAAAAACTAGAAGGAAAAAAAGACTGATGGCAAAGAATTTATTAATAGTTGAGTCGCCCGCCAAAGCAAAGACAATAGAAAAAATATTGGGATCTTCCTTTGAGGTTAAGAGCTGCTATGGGCATATACGGGATCTAGAAAAAGATGATATGGGGATCGATATAAAAAAGGGGTTCAAGCCCAGATATATCGTTTCAGAAGAAAAAGAGAAAGTGGTTAAAGAATTAAAGTCCAGCGCAAAAAAATCAGATGAAGTATGGCTGGCAACGGATGAAGACAGGGAAGGGGAAGCCATCAGTTGGCACCTTTGTGAGGTCTTGGGATTGGACCCAAAAACAACCAAACGAATCGTATTTCATGAAATTACCAAGCCAGCGATTCAATTGGCAGTGCAAAAACCCAGAACGGTTAATATGGACTTGGTTAATGCGCAACAGGCAAGAAGAATATTAGATCGAATTGTAGGGTTTGAACTGTCTCCTATTTTGTGGAGGAAAATGAGTATGCGCAACAACTTAAGCGCAGGAAGAGTTCAAAGCGTAGCAGTACGCCTGATTGTTGAGCGTGAGCGAGCAATCAACGGTTTTGTTCCAGTATCCAGTTTCAAAATCGAAGCCTATTTTAAAGCAAAAGACATCAATGCAAAAGTAGTAATATTCAAGGCTGAAGGAAGTAAAAAAAACAGTGTAGAAGACGCAGAAAAATTTCTTCAAGGGTGTATTGGAGCAGAATTTACAGTTGAAGATGTTTCAAAAAAACCAGCAAAAAAGACACCTGCAGCTCCTTTTACAACTTCAACCCTGCAGCAGGAAGCCAGTAGAAAACTCGGATATGGTGTATCTAAAACCATGCTACTGGCACAAAAACTTTACGAAGCGGGTCACATTACATATATGAGAACCGACAGTGTAAGTTTGAGTGACACCGCAATGGAAGACATTTCCAACCAGATTAATACCAGCTACGGCAAACAGTATTTGCAGGTTCGAAAATTCAAAAACAAAAACGAATCCGCACAGGAAGCCCATGAAGCCATCCGTCCTACTTACATGGAAAAAACAAAAGTAGAGATTGTAGACGGCCAAAAGTTGTATGATCTGATCTGGAAAAGAACCATGGCCTCACAAATGGCTGATGCTGAATTGGAAAAAACGATTGCAGATATCTCCATTTCAACTCTTAGCGATCATTTAAAAGCAGAGGGAGAAGTATTGAAATTTGATGGCTTTTTAAAAGTCTACAACGAAGGCAAAGACGAAGAAGATGAATTGGACGAAAACGAAAGCGAAGGCATCCTACCTCCCCTTTCAAAGGGCCAATCTTTGCCGTTGGAAGAAATGACAGCTTCCGAAAAATTCTCCAGACCACAGCCCAGATATACGGAAGCCTCATTGGTAAAAAAACTGGAAGAACTTGGTATTGGTCGCCCTTCCACATATGCACCTACCATTTCAACGATTTTAAAAAGAGGATATGTTGAAAAGAGAGATAAAGAGGGTATCAAAAGAAATGTACGATTGGTAAAGTTGAAATCAGATAACGTTTCAAAATCCAGTGAACAAGAAAATACAGGTGCAGAAAAATCAAAGCTTTTCCCAACGGATTTAGGAGGCGTAGTTACTGATTTTTTAGTCCAGTATTTCGATAATATTATGGATTATGGCTTTACGGCAAAAATTGAAAATGAGTTTGATAACATTGCTCTTGGAAAAGAGGATTGGAGTAAAATGCTAAAAGAATTTTACTCCCCTTTTAAAAGTGACGTGGAGAATACAATGGAAAAAGCTCAACGAATCAGTGGAGAGAGAGATTTGGGAATGGATTCCGTAAGTGGACTTAAAGTGATTGCCAGAATGGGAAAGTATGGCCCTATGGTGCAAATTGGGGACAGCAGCGGTGAAGAAAAACCAAAGTACGCAAAGCTCAAAGCCGATCAAAGTATTGAAACCATTCAATTGGCTGATGCCATGGAGTTGTTTAAACTTCCTCGTGTGTTGGGTGAATTTGAAGGACATCCCGTTCAAATCAATATTGGAAGATTTGGTCCCTACATAGCCCATGATGGCAAATTTTATTCCTTAGCTAAGGAATTTGATCCTTATGAAATAACATTGGAAGAAGCCAGTCCCATCATCGAAGAAAAAAGAAAGGCAAAAGACGAAAGAACAATTAAAGTTTTTGAAAAAGAGAAAATACAACTGCTAAAGGGACCTTATGGCTCCTACATCAAAAAAGGATTACGCAATTTTCCAATTCCCAAAGAGAGACAGGATCAAGTAGCTGACCTTACCATTGATGAGGTCAAAGAAATGATAGAATATGCTATAGCAAATCCATCAAGAGGTAAAAGAAAATCGACTAAAAAATCAAGTTAATTTAGGCAGACGATGGCCACAACTGCTGAAATTAACGCCCTCTTACATCTAATCGAAGACCCCGATGAGGAAGTCTTTCTTTCGGTATCCGAGCGTTTTGTTGGATTGGGAAAAGAAACCCTTACCATATTAGAAGACTTTAAAAACAGCAGCCCTGCACATGATGTTCAGGAAAAAACACAAACAATTATTTTCAAGATTAAGCTGGATTGCCTTTCGTCACACCTTCGTGAATGGCAAGAAACAGATGAAGACTCATTGATAGAACCTTCATTATTCATTGCAGATTATATCAACATCGAAGCAGAGAGAGAAACCCTATTGTTTGAATTGGAAAAAATCAGAAAAAGTGTTTGGCTTGAGCTAAACAATTACCTTACTCCTCTTGAGGAAATCAATATAATCAATAAAATTATTTTTGGCTATTACAAATTCAAAGGGAAAGAAATCACGTATGCCAAAACTTCTGATTTTGATTTGTATACCCTGTTAACAGCGAAAACTGCCAACTCCTTCCCAATTGCAACCCTGTATCTTATTGTAGGAGAAATGCTCGGAATTGCTGTTCGTCCCGTAGACATCCCTAAACAGAATTTGCTTTGCTATCTTGAAAAAAACATTCTTGATCCATCTGAAAGTAGGGATGAGATTTTGTTTTACATCGATCCTTCGGGGGGGCATATCTATACGCAAAACGATATAGAAACCTATTTAAAGAAGATCGACTACTTCCCCCATCCTATGGAGATCAAGCCTATTTCTAACATTCAGTTTCTAGCCAATTGGCTTCAGGAAATCTCGAAATCTGAAAAAGCAAATGGAAACAACATGAATGCGCTGGAAATAGCCAAAATCAGTGAAAATTTTAGGGATCCGCACTAAATTCATCTTTTCTAGTGCGTGCCTACTGATTAAAGTTTATCCTCTTTGTTGCACAAGAAAAAGCTCATAAAATCATCAAATTCAACGACATTTATGTAAATCAACTTATTTTCGCCTTTATGAAAAAAATTGTTCTGGGTTTGGCTGGCTTCTTACTTATGATTGCCTGTAGCGAAAAAAAAGAAACAAAAAAAACCACCGATGCTTCTAAATTAAGCAGCCTTTCTGTGGAAGGTTTAGTCATCAAATCCTCCGGTGTTTCGGAGGTTATAGAAGTAGCCGGAAATATTTTACCGTTTGAATTAACAGAAATCCGACCTGAAATATCTGGCAGAATAACAGAAATTAACTTCAAAGAAGGAACCCAGGTTCAACGTAATGCATTGTTAATCAAGTTGTTTGATGGGGATCTTCAAGCACAGTTGAAAAAACTTAAAGTTCAATTGCAAATAGCTGAGAAAACAGAAGAGAGGCAAAGAGAGCTCTTAAAAATTTATGGAATTAGTCAGCAGGACTATGATTTGAGCCTATTGCAAGTAAACAACATAAAGGCTGATATCGAATTAATTGAGGTTAATATAGACAAAACAGAAATTAGGGCCCCCTATACAGGTAGAATAGGACTTCGAAATATAAGTTTGGGAGCTTACGTAACGCCCTCTAACATTCTTACTTCAATCAGTCAGGTTGATCGCAAAAAAATCAGCTTCAGCATACCCGAAAAATACAGTTCAGAGATAAAACAAGGGATGACTATTCGTTTTGGAATAGAAGGGATAAATGATACTATTCCTGCAACTATTTTAGCATCTGAATCTGTGATAGAGGCAGAAACCAGAAATCTAAAAATACTTGCAACTGTAAATGATGCAAATAATAGGTTGATTCCGGGAACATTTGCCAAAGTGAACTTAACCATGGCACAAAATGATGATGCTGTCATCATTCCTACTCAATGTATAATTCCGAGTGCGAGATCCAAACAGGTCGTTCTCTATAAAAGTGGATCCCCTGTTTTTGTCAATGTTACAACAGGAATTCGCACTGCAGAAACCATTCAAATAACAAGTGGAGTTGAACCCGGGGATACTGTTGTATCTACCGGCCTTCTGTTCATTCGCAAGGATTCAAAACTGAAATTAACCAATATTCAATAGTGTCTCCAAAAGTTGATCGCTCATGAACCTTTCAGAACTCAGTATCAAAAGGCCAGTCTTTGCAGTTGTCTGCAGCATTGTGATAATCATTTTTGGGGTAATAGGATATGGATACCTGGGTGTGAGAGAGTACCCTGCCATAGACCCTCCTGTTGTAAATGTAAGAACATCGTATGTAGGAGCTAATGCAGAGATCATTGAGCAGCAAATAACCGAGCCACTTGAAAAGGCCGTGAACGGCGTAGAAGGTGTAAAAAGTATTACGTCGTCTAGTTCACAAGGAAGTAGCAACATTACGGTTGAATTTGAACTGGGAGTAGATTTGGAGAGAGCCGCCAACGATGTACGTGAAAAAGTATCGCAAGTTTCTGGTAGACTTCCTCAAGATATTGATTCCCCTCCTACTGTTGCCAAACAGGATTCTGATTCTGATCCCATTGTATTTATGCAGATGCAGAGCAACAAGAGAACCATGCTTGAGCTCACAGATTTAGCAGAAAATATAATTCAAGAACGGCTTCAAACCATATCTGGAGTTAGCGGAGTGAATGTTTTTGGTCAACGTCCAGCTATGCGTATTTGGTTTGACCCCATCAGGTTATCCGCTTATCAATTGACGATTCAAGATGTACGGGTAGCTTTAGATAGAGAGAATGTAGAGTTGCCAGGAGGTAAAGTAAGAGGAAATGTGACTGAACTAACCGTAAAAGCTTATGGAAAACTGACGACTGAAGAAGACTTCAATAACCTCATCGTAAAGCAAACAGAAGGAAAAATCATTCGCCTTAAAGATATTGGATACGCTGTTATTGGTCCAGAAAACGAAGAATCTGCAACTAGAAAAAATAACGTCCGGTCTGTAAATCTTGGCGTAGTGGCTCAACCTGGAGCGAACCAGGTTGAAATTGCAGATGAAATTTACAAGCGCTTGGAGGTAATCAAAAAAGATTTACCTGCCGATATCATTTTAGAAATTGGCTACGATAGATCTTTGTTCGTTCGTAAAGCCATTACCGAGGTAAAGGAAACCTTAATGATTGCCATTTTATTGGTTGTGATCATCATTTATTTATTCTTCAGAGAATGGTCAATTGCCTTCCGACCATTGATTGATATCCCAGTTGCACTGATAGGTGTTTTCTTTATCATGTACGTTGCAGGCTTTTCAATCAATGTGTTGACACTGCTTTCATTGGTTCTGGCAACGGGCTTGGTTGTGGATGATGGTATTGTAGTAACGGAAAATATTTACCGAAAGATTGAGCAGGGAATGGACAAGTGGAAAGCCGCAAAAGAAGGATCGAAAGAGATATTTTTTGCAGTAATATCCACCTCCCTAACCCTAGCCATCGTATTTCTTCCGATTATCTTTTTACAGGGATTTGTTGGCCGCTTATTCAGGGAATTTGGTATTGTGGTTGCAGGTGCAGTTTTAATCTCTGCGTTTGTTTCCTTAACCCTTACGCCAGTATTGAACATATACCTAACCAAGAAAAACGTTCACAAACACTCATGGTTTTATACCAAAACAGAACCCTTTTTCCAAGGCATGGAATCCGGTTATAAAAGGATGCTTGAATGGTTCATGGGTAAGAAATGGATAGCACTAGTAATCGTGGCTGTTTGTGCAGGGATCATTTATTTTGTTGGCAAGCAATTGCCTTCAGAATTGGCGCCGCTTGAAGACCGAAATAGGCTAAGGGCAACAATATTAGCACCTGAGGGTACTGACTTCGATTATATGGATAAGATGGTTTATGATCTAACCGAAAAAATCATGGACTCAGTTCCAGAACGCTATGTAGTACTCTCTTTTGCTCCAAATTTTTCTGGAGCAGGAGGAGCCAATGCAGCATCGATCAGTATGGGTTTGGTTGATGCAAGTGAACGTAAAAGAAGCCAAAGTGAAGTTGCACAAAGTCTAAACAAAATGTTCAAAGACTTTACCGATGTGAGAGTACTAATTGTTCAAGAGCAGACTATTTCGGTTGGACAAGCCGGAAGAGGAGGATTACCTGTTCAATATGTAATCCAGAACCTTAGCTTTGATAAGCTAAAAGAGAAAGTCCCACTCTTCATGGATGAAGTGGTTAAGAGTTCGGTTTTTCAGGGTAATGATGTCAATCTCAAGTTCAATAAACCGGAATTGCAAGTCACCATTGATCGCTTGAAGGCCAGTGAATTGGGAATCTCAATTTTGGATATTTCTAATACACTTCAACTTGCACTGAGTGGAAGACGATTTGGATATTTTATACGAAATGGAAAACAATACGAAGTTATAGGTCAGGTTGACAGAAAAGATCGCGATGCTCCATTGGATTTAAAATCATTTTATGTTCGAAGTAGAGCAGGACAACTCATACAGTTGGACAATCTAGTCACCATTACTGAAGCCGCAAATCCACCTACAATTTATCATTTCAATCGCCTGAAAAGTGCAATCGTTTCAGCGGGATTGGCACCAGGAAAAACCATTGGAGATGGCATCAAGGAAATGGACAGAATCAAAAAATTAATTTTGGATGAGTCCTTTACCACCAATTTAAGTGGCTCATCAAGAGATTTCGCCGAAAGCTCCTCCAATACGCAAAACGCTTTTTTACTGGCACTGGTCTTGATCTTTTTGGTTCTTGCAGCACAGTTTGAAAGTTTTGTTGATCCTTTTATTATTATGATCACAGTTCCTTTGGCTTTGGCGGGAGCTGTAATGAGCTTGTATTTTTTTGGTCAATCTCTCAATATATTTTCCCAGATTGGAATCATTATGCTGATTGGGGTAGTGACAAAAAATGGAATTTTGATCGTGGAGTTTGCTAATCAAAAGAGAGAAACAGGAATGGAAAAAATTGGAGCTGTTGTTGAAGCTTCTGCAGCTCGACTCAGACCCATTCTAATGACTACACTGGCAACGGCTCTTGGTGCACTCCCTATTGCACTGGCGTTGGGATCTGCAGGAAAAAGCAGAATACCCTTGGGTATTGTAATCATTGGCGGCTTGATGTTTTCATTGATTTTGACCTTATTTGTTGTACCTGCCCTCTACGGGTACATCTCCAGAAAAAAAAGAGTTACCCATGAAATTTAAGTTACTCAGTATTTTCTTATTTTTTGCCCTTTACGCTATTGCACAACAAGATAGCAGTTTTACTGTACGTCAAGCGATTGAACTTGCATTAAAACAAAATCTGGATTTGCAATTGGCTGAATCCGATCTCGAAATTGCAAAAGTGAATAATACCTGGGGGAACGCGGGTGCTCTCCCTACCCTGGCAGCAAACGTTTCTAATTCTGAAGCTGTTACCAACATTGATCAAAAGTTAGCCAATGGCAGCAGCATTACCAGAAACAATGTATCCAATAGTGTAATAAATTCCAATCTAACCATTACGTGGAGAATCTTCAATGGACTTCGTGTGCGGACTACCAAGGATCGTTTTGAAACCCTTGAAAAAATTGGAGAAATTGCATTGGCGTTGCAAATCGACCAAACGGTATTTGATGTAAGCAACACCTACTACGAAATTGTCCGTCTTAAACAACAAACTATAGCAACTAAAGCTATTATCGACCTTTCAAAGGAACGTTTAAAAATTGCCGAAACGCGTTTTAATGTGGGTAGTGGATCTAAAACAGATCTGCTGCAGGCTAAAATTGATCTCAATGCACAACTCATCAATTTAGAAAACATTCAAAATAACCTCAGTAATCTTAAAGCATCTATCAATGTGCTTTTAAAAAGATCTCCATCGGATCCATTTTTCCCAGTAGAGGAAAAGTTTGATATCCCCAACATCAATTACGATGAGTTGATTCAAAAACTTGACACGCAAAACAAACAAATCCTGTTTGCCCAGCAGGAGAAAATCAATTTGATTCAAGATAAAAAAATCATCAACAGTCAACGTTTACCTCAGTTGAGTTTAAATTCAACTACACTTTTAAACAGATCAAAATCTACTGCGGGTTTCTTCTTAACCAACCAAACATTTGGACCTAACATAGGGCTAGGTCTTGCCATCCCTATTTTCAATGGTAATATCAACAAGACTCAACTTAAAGTCAACAGCATACAACAAGACAGACAAGACGTTCAAATTGAACAACTAAAAAATAATTTGAAACGAGACTTTTTAATTGCATATCAGAATTACCAAAATGCATTGGACAATTCTAAAATAGAAGAAGAAAATGTAAAAGTGGCAGAAGAAAACAACATGATCTCAACAGAACGTTTTCGAAAACTGCAAAGTAATTCCATTGAACTCCGTCAAGCTCAATTGAGTCTTATTGAAGCAAAAGACCGATATATCAACGCCCAATTTCAGGCTCAAATTGCCTCCAACATATTGAAATTTTTATCTGGGGAGATCAGTAAGCTTTGATTATTTTCCTAAGTCTACATGCGTAAAAGCGAAGGGCAATAGACGAGAAACACTGTCAAATTCGAATATTTCACCGCTGGTCCCGGAAAGCAACAATGGCATAGCAACTTTATATCTGCTTTCAAATTCTACAAGCGACTGTCTGCAAATGCCACAGGGTGCAATAGGTTTTGAAGAATTTACGACTTCACTAAAATAACTAATTGCAAGTTTCGAAATTGAGAGTCCGGGCGAAACAGAAGAAACAGCAGCTAACAAAACTCGTTCTGCACAAAGACCAATTGGATAGGAGGCATTCTCTTGGTTTGTGCCACTGACCAAACTACCATCTTGCATGAGCGCAACCGCTCCTACTTTGAAATTGGAATAAGGAGCATATGCTTGCAATGCCATATCTCTAGCCATCTGTACTAACTTTTGATCAGAGTCAGTCAACTGGGTTAATCCTCTGTAAATCGTGTATTCAAATGACTGTGAACCTTTCACTATTCTTTTATTTTATTTTCCTAAAAATTCGGTTCCAACGTGGCCCATTTTTCCAGCTAAACCATATTAAAGAAGCTTTTCCTACGATATGATCCTCAGGTACAAAACCCCAAAATCTTGAATCTTGAGAATTGTGGCGATTATCCCCCATCATCCAATAATAATTCATTTTAAAGGTATAAGAATCCGTTTCAAGCCCATTGATCAAAACCTTACCATCACGTTCTTCCCAGTTGTTGTTTTCATATACCTGAATAACCCGTTTGTATAGCATTCGATTTTTTTCTGATAGCTCTATGGACTTCCCTTTTTGTGGAACCCATAGGGAGCCGAAATTATCCTCACTCCATTTAAAAAGGGCTGTATCGTATGGGAATGTATTCCCAAATCCACTGGTATTTAAATCTGCACGAATGCTTTCTTTTAGTACAAAAGGAAGGGATTTTATTTTTTCAAGTTGCTCGGGTGTCAATAGGATACGATAAGAGTTTGCTGTACCCTGAACTTGCATAAAATCACGTTGATTCTGATCGTCGAGATCAATACCCAACTCCTTGCTAATAAATTCATCTTCAAAAAATCCCTTTCCATCCAACGTTAAGTAATAGGGCATCTCTGATTCTGCTGGAGCTGCACTTACCTGACCATTGATGATCAAATTTCCATCTCTAATTTCAAGTACATCACCAGCCACGGCTACACAACGTTTAATGAAATTTTCGCGTTTATCAACTGGGCGTGTTACAATATCATTGCGTTCAGCAAAAAGCATATCGCGAGAACCACCACTGGATTCATACGCACGTAAATAATCGTAATAATTGATTTCCGACTGAAACTCTTGGATAACCGTATCCCCAACTGGATAATTAAATACCACTACATCATTGCGCTTGATTTCATTTGGGAAAAAACGCTTATACGGAAGCTTTATCCATTCGAGATATGATTTTGAAGTACCAATAGGTAAGGTATGATGTACAAATGGGAATGCCAGTGGTGTATTGGGAATTCGAGGCCCGTAGCTTGTTTTGCTAACAAACAAAAAATCATTCACAAGCAATGTTTTTTCCATAGATCCTGTTGGAATTACATAGGCTTCAAATATGAACGTACGAATGATCGTGGCAGCAACAACAGCAAATACCGCAGCATCAATCCACTCTCGCGATGCACTTTTCTTGTAATTTTTAACAACAGGAATACCGGCATAGCGTTCGTTTTTTGAAAATCCCAAATAAGGGAAATAGAAAAAGGGAATCAGAACGGTAGCTACATGATGCAGAACTGAGAAACGGCCAAAATGCTCAACAAACTTGATGCATATCCATATGGTAATAAATTGACCTGCAATGGGAATCAGTTGCAAAAAGAACCAATGTGGCTTTAGTTCCATTTTCATTACCATTAACCACGTATTGTAAAACGGTACAAATGCCTTCCACCCCTCCATTCCAGCCTTTTTAAACATCCCAAATAACCCAAAATGGAAACCTGCAGTAGCGAGAAAAAATACAACCCAGCCTAAACCCATTGTTTAATCATTTATATTTTCAAATGTAACATAAATGAAGGATTTGTATGCGATCATTGAACAGAGTATTGAAATTTAACATGAATGTTTAAATTCATGTTGAATTTAACCCACATGAACGCCTTCAGCATAAGAGACATAGAAAATCTCACCGGCATTAAAGCGCATACGTTAAGAGTCTGGGAGAAAAGATACAGCATGATTATGCCTCCCACTTCCCCCGGAAAGCACCGGTTCTATGACAACAACGATCTGAAACACATATTGCGAATTTCCATGCTCTACCACAGCGGAGTTAAGATATCAAAAATTGCAAATATGTCGGTAGATGAAATGAAGAGATCCTCTACGTTATCAGACACTAAAGGCAATTTTGAAGTCTTCATCACACGCTTGATTGAATTCGATCTTGATTTTAAAGAAGCTGCATTTAGAAAACTTCTGTCTGAATTAAGAGAAACCATGGGAGAAATAAACATGTATTTGCATGTTGTTTTCCCCTATTTAAACCGCATTGGCACACTTTGGATGAATGGCAAAGTATCCCCCGTTCAAGAACATTTTTCCAGCAACATCATTAGAAGTGAACTGATTCAGGCCATAGACTCTACCACACATGTTTTTACAAGGAAACAACCGCTCTGCATTCTCTTTACACCCGTAAACGAAAATCATGAGATTCCTTTGCTTTTTGTCAATTACCTACTCAGAAAAAATCGAGTAAATACCTTATATATCGGCACCAATGTAGAAATTGAAACCATAAAAGAAGTAGCACAGAAAACCAATGCTACGCTAATTGTTACCTATTTAATTACCAACTTCACAACCAAAGAAGTTGATCAATATGTATACGGACTCACCGAAACATTCAAGGATAAAAAAATTGTATGTGCTGGTCCCGGATTCAAAACAATTCAACCCATCAAAGGGATACTAAAATCACCCAAAAGCATGGAAGAACTAATCGAGTTGTGTGAATCGCTTAGAGATGTTACGAAACAGTTGTTCTAATTTTTCTTGACATGCCGTTTCCCAAATCTTTCACGGTGGCATTTTCATCTAAGCCTTCCATGTCAAGTTCCGCGCATGAAGCATTTTTGGTTTCTGTGCAAAAACGCATAGCAACCCAAACATGGTCAATTACCACTTCATTTATTTTATAAAATCCATTGGAAATAAGACAATCAAAATTACAGTCTCGATTCAAATCACTAACTATTTTAGAGGTGGGCTTGGGAAACGCTATCCACAATTTTCCTTTTTTTCTTAATGCGGGAATAACGTCTTTGAGTATTGAATTCAGTTGAGTATAGTTGATGGCAAAAACCAAGGCAAATTCGATTTTCCTGGTCTTTAGAAGCGGAGTTACATTTTTGGCAAATGATAACTTGGTGAAATATTTTTCTAAAGTGGAAGGAATTCCCTGAAGCAATATATTCTTTTCATCACCAAGATTTAGTTTGTCAAAAATATTTAGTAGCATCCTAAGTAGTTTTGGTAAGGGGTAGTGAAATTAACATTTTTTCCACAGATGCAGAAAAATATAATCTATACATTTTTTGATGCACCTCTAATTCAGCTAGTTGGATTCTTTCAACGTCTGCGTTTATCTCGCTTTTTAAAGATTGGCACTTTATTTTCATTCCCAGATAGGAGGCGGCCGATATTTTTTTGATGGGTCAGAATCACCAACAAAGCCACCCCAATAGCAAAAATTCTATACGCATCGTTGTCAACGTTGAATATAATGAGAATAAATACGGGAAATGCCAAACTGGCAAGAATAGAACTAAGCGAAACAAAGCGCGTTAAATACAGAACCAATAAAAATACCCCTATACAACTTAAAGCTGTCCAAGGCGATATAGCGATAATAAGTCCAAATAACGTTGCCACACCTTTACCACCCCTAAATTCAGCCCAGATTGGAAATATGTGACCAAGAACTGCGGCAAGTCCAAGCCCTATTTGAAAGTTTGTTCTTTCAAATTCATTGCTTAGGTAAAAGGGCAAAACGTAAGCTAAATTAGCAGCAACCAAGCCTTTGAGTACATCCAATACCATTACGAAACTGCCCCACTTTGACCCCAAAACACGAAATGTATTTGTAGCGCCTGCGTTGCCACTTCCATAATCACGAATATCAATATTGAACTGGGACTTGCTTACGATCAAGGATGTAGGAATAGAGCCTAATAAGTATGCCAGTACTATCAATAACAGCTCGTTCATAGTTGAAATTCACTCTAAGGGGATGGCAAATTTAATGAAAAAATAATAAACGGGACTGATCCTGAAGCTTAGCGAGTAATTTTATTAGTATAAGTGATTGATATCCAATTATTTATTGACTTTTTTGCAAGTACCTTACTCCAATAATTTGCATAAACCGATGCTATTTCTTCGTAGTCGCTTGATAATAAACCACTTAAGATTAAAAAACCATTGAGTTGGGTCAAGTTGGATAATCGTTGAGCATGCTCTATCAATACATTCTTATTGATATTGGCCAGAATGATATCATACGTTTTTCCTATTTCGGGTGAATCCGATTTATAATACTCAATTGCTGAACAAGCATTTAAAGTTATGTTTTCTTCAATGCTTCTCATACACCAATCATCATTGTCAATGGCCACAATCTTTTTCGCTCCCATTTTTTCAGCAAGCACAGATAAAATTCCTGTTCCAGCGCCAAAATCAAATGCCTCCTTTTGATTAAAATCAAGCTCTAGCATGGATTGCATCATCATTTGAGTAGTTTCATGATGACCCGTGCCAAAACTCATTTTGGGATCAATTAAAATATCAAATTGAAACTCTGGTTTCGGTGCATGAAAACTGGCGCGAACCTGAATTCTGCCATCAATAAAAACAGGCTGAAAATTAGACTCCCACAATTGATTCCAGTTCTGTTCGGGAACTTCTTTTCTTTCAAATGCAAGATTTTCTCTCTTTAACACACCTTCTAGGTCAATTTGCAAATCAACACCAGATTCTAAATAGACTTTAATGCCCAACTCAAACTCCTCCAGACCCAATATATTCAATTCACCAAGTTGATGCGCAAGTAGATCTTTACTCACCTCTCCATCAACTTGTATATGATAAACAACGTAATTCATAATAAAAAAAGGTCGGTATAAAACCGACCTGTGAAACACGAATATTGTTTTTACTCAGCACCTTCGCCTTTAGTAAAATCAGGCTTGGGTATTAAAACTTTCCTACTCAATTTGAATTTACCGGTTTTGTGGTCTACTCCAATTAATTTAACCTTCACTGTATCTCCTTCATTCAAAATTCCGTCTAAATTCTCCAATCGTTTCCAGCTTACCTCGCTGATGTGTAACAAACCTTGCTTTCCAGGAAGAAACTCAACAAAAGCACCATATGGCATAATGGATTTAACTTTCGCTTCGTACTCTTCACCTACTTCCGGCATAGCTACAATTCCTTTGATCCAAGCAACGGCTTTATCTAATCCTTCTTTAACAGGACTAAACACACTAACCTCACCTTGGTTGCCAATTTCTTCAATGGTTATTGTAGTTCCAGTTTCTCTTTGAATTTCCTGTATGATTTTACCTTGGGGACCAATGACAGCTCCAATAAACTCTTTATCAATGAAGAGCTTTTGCATACGAGGAGCATGAGGTTTAACTTCTGGTCTCGGTGCAGAAACACATGCGTACATAGCATCAAGAATATGCAGTCTACCCTTTCTTGCTTGCTCCAACGCCTCCATCATGGTATCCATACTCAACCCATCGATCTTGATATCCATTTGAATTCCACAAATGCCATCTCGGGTTCCAGTGACTTTAAAGTCCATATCACCCAAATGATCCTCATCGCCCAAAATATCAGTAAGAATAGCATATTTACCATCGGTTGGACGGGTAATAAGACCCATCGCTACACCACTCACGTGTTTAGGAACAGGAACTCCAGCATCCATTAATGCTAAAGAACCGGCACATACAGTAGCCATAGATGAGGAACCATTAGACTCCAAAATATCCGACACAACACGAACGGTATAAGCATAATCGTTTCCAGGCATCATTTGCTTCAATGAACGCAATGCTAAATTTCCATGTCCTACTTCTCTTCTGCCTGGTCCGCGCATGGGTTTAACCTCTCCGGTTGAAAATGCAGGAAAATTATAATGAAGAATGAACTTATTGTATTCGGATTTAGCTGCCGATTCAATTAACAATTCATCTTGCGGTGTACCAAACGTAATGGTGGTTAATGATTGTGTTTCACCTCTGGTAAACAAAGCAGAACCATGTGGAGAAGGTAAAACATCAATTTCCATATCCAAAGGACGAACCGTGTCTAATGCGCGACCATCTAATCTTATCTTATCATCCAAAATCATGTCACGAACCACTTCCCACTTTAAGTCTTCAAAATATTTTTTTGCAAGTTTAATTTGCTCAGGCTTTGCTTCTTCACCCATCAAAGCAACAACTACTTTTTTAAGTTCGTCGTATGCCAAAGAACGATCCGCTTTGCTGCTTGCACTTTTAGAAATTCCATACACACGGTCTTTTGCAAATGCATAAACCTGTTCTTGTATAGCATGATCTGATGGCGGCTTGGTATAATCACGTTTACCGCTTACACCCGCTTTTGTTCTCAATTCCTCTTGCGCTTGAATTTGAATTCGAATGGCATCATGGGCAACTTCCAATGCTTTAACTACATCAGCCTCAGAACATTCTTTTGACTCACCCTCAACCATCATAAGGTTTTTTGCCGTAGCACCAATCATAAAGTCCATGTCTGCTGAAGCCAATTCAGTGCGACTAGGATTAACAATCATGTTGCCATTCACACGAGCGATTCTTACTTCAGAAATAATTTCTTTAATGGGGATATTGGAAACTGCTAAGGCAGCAGATGCCGCTAAACAGGCAAGCGAATCTGGCATGATTTCAGGATCAGAAGAAACAAGTGTTACCAACACTTGAACATCGCACAAATAATCTTCCGGGAATAAAGGGCGCAATGCTCGATCAATCAGTCTGCTGATCAAAATTTCAGAATCACTCAATCTTCCTTCGCGCTTAAAGAATGAACCTGGAATTCGTCCAGCTGATGCAAATTTTTCCTGGTAGTCTACCGATAAGGGAAAGAAATCCTGCCCCTCTTTTGGTTCTTTATTCGCACATACAGTGGCGAGCAAAATGCAATTTCCTTGTTTAACGGTAACGGCTCCATCCGCTTGACGAGCCAGTCTTCCAGTTTCTACGGTTACGATTCTGTTGTTACCAAGATCAAAACTTGATTGTATAGGTTGTTGTAGCATGATATGATTTTTGGGTATTCCAAAAAGCAATATTCCCAACCGAAGTTGGGAATATTCAATTCAGTAAATTATTTTCTTAAACCGAGCTTCTCGATTAATGCACGATAGCCAGTCAAATTATGTTTGCTCATATACTGGAGCAATCTTTTTCTTTGTCCAACTTTTTTCATCAAACCACGGTGAGTGGAAAAATCTTTTTTGTTTGACTGCAAATGCTTAGAAATCTCATTGATTTCTTCGGTTAACAAGGCGATTTGTGCTTCAATAGAACCTGTGTTCTTGGCATTTCCTCCAAATTCAGATACAATGGAGGATTTTTTTTCTTTAGTTACGCTTGACATCTCAATTTTTTTTAATTCATCTTATGGTTTCATCTCAAAATCGGCTGCAAATGTACATATTAATATGAGTTTAGCAATGAAATCAGTGCATGTATTTCATTTTCAAGGCATAAAGTGTTACAAACAAGATGCCTGTTATGCCATAATAAAAGGCCAATGAATAGCCAAGAAAATTAGTAGTACCATAAATCAAGAGAGGCGCAGCCACAGCCATCAAGGTGGAAACCAGATAAAAATGAAAACCAAGCCTCCTTAGCCTCAACATCATCCAAGCCCCTATTAATGATAAAATATTGATTATCAATGTAAAAATATTATTTTCCTTTACTGAAGAAACGCTGATCGCCGAAGAAATATCAGAAAAAATGGTTTCCATCATTTTCTCAGCTTCTGGGTTTGGTGGCTGTGAGCCGTTGATTAGATCTTCATAGCTTTCCATCGCAGAAATCATTTGTTTTTCAACAGCCTCGGGATTGCTTATGCCGCCTAAGCTGGAAAATATCATGTAGGCACTAGCAAAAAGGGTTAAATAGCACAAAAAGGTTAAAAACCGGGGACGAACATCAGAAAGATTTGAATTGCTGGGGGGAACATCCATTATTACACTTTTTTCAAAGGTAACAAGAACAATTTACCGTTAGATGTTATTTAGTAACTAGTGATACGGAATTTGCATATCATATCGCCCCATGCCCCAAAAGCACTTGAAAATATTTTTTCTCATGATCTCTATTTTTTGATTCAAGAATTGAAGCTACAGGGAATAGCCATAACACTGCATATTCCATTTTTGGAGCAGATTGATCCAAAAACATACGAAAGCACCAATCAGCTGTACAGATATCAAAACTCCAATGAATCTAATTCTGGAGAAGTATCATTTCAGTTCATACATGAAGCTCTAGAGAATTTACAAACATCAGATGGCCCTATCTTATTCTATGGAAACTTACAATCGTTTATCCATCTTAAAAATAAAGTAGCTGGTAAAAGAAAGCTTTTCTACAGACAAATCATCAATGAGGTTCAAAATACCAAAGAGCTGGCTCAACTGCAACCATGGGGATTACATAAAATCAAAACCTATTTGAAGATCAATCAGCTTAATGCCTTGGTTCAGAAACTCGATGATTCAGATATCCACTGCTTGGTTGACCAAACTACATCTTCAGATTTGAATACGTGTAAAACTGAAATACCATTTTTCGCAGGTATGCCTTTTGCCTTTTTTCAAGAGTCAAATGGTAGTTTTTGTCTATTTCATGGAAATCTTGATGAAAAAGAAAATGAATATGCTGCATTTTGGCTTTTGAAACATGTATTCAATACGCTTGAAATTCCTTTTGTAATTGCTGGCGCCAATCCATCCGAAGAGCTGGAAAAAGCAGCCCATCTTAGAATGCATACCTGTTTAGTGGCAAATCCCACTAACTCAGAATTGCATGAATTAATTAAAAAAGCACAGGTAAACTTACTGCCTACTTTTGTATCCAAAAGAAAGGACATGAATTTATACCGCTGCTTAAATCTAGGCAAACACATTCTTACCAACAACAAAGGAGTACCATCTCATTTTAGAAACGAGAGTATTACAATTACAGAAAGTCCTGATAATTTTATAAAAAAAATACCTCAGTTATTTGAACAAAGATTTGGTGAAGAGAACCACAACAAGAGAATGGATATACTAAATAATTTGTATCAAGATCAGATTTCGGCTCAAAAACTTATCAGGCTTCTATTTTAGCATTGTCAAATACTTTTCCATCCTCAGTCTTTAACGTTCGGGCAGGATATTTATGAATAACCATATAATCGTGTGTTGCCATAACTATGGCTGTTCCAAACTCTTTACTGATTTGAAACAACAGATTCATGATTTCATCAGTTGTTTCCGGATCTAAATTTCCGGTAGGCTCATCGGCTAAGATGAGTCGTGGTGAATTTAGCAACGCCCTAGCAATATCAACACGCTGCTGCTCCCCTCCAGATAATTCGAAAGGATATTTAAACCCCTTTGTTTTAAGTCCCACCTTACCCAACACTTCATCTATTTTTCCCTCAATATCATTTTCATTGGTCCACCCGGTTGCCTTCAAGACAAAGGCCAGGTTGTCGTGCACATTTCTGTCGGTTAACAATTGAAAATCCTGAAAAACAATTCCTATGTTTCTTCTTAAGTAAGGAACGGTTTTCCAAGTAAGTCCTGCTAAATCAAATCCCGCTACCATAGCACGACCTTCTTTCAACGGAAGTTCTCCATAGAGCGTTTTTAAGAGACTGGATTTTCCAGATCCAGTTTTTCCAACCAAATACACAAACTCACTCTTGTTTACACGAAGTGAAACATCGCTTAAAATCAAAGATTGACCTTGATAAATATTCGCATTGCTGATCGACAAAGCAATTTCAGACATGATTACAATTTAAGGTTTAAAGGTAAAACGCTCACCCTCAAAATCAACAGTTAAAGTTTTTGTTTCTGCCGGTCGCACTTCACCTATTACCCGAGCCTCTACCTCAAAACTCTTGGCGATTTCTATTAGCGAGGCTGCGGCTTTTTCATTTGTATAAATTTCCATCCGGCACCCCATATTAAACACCTGAAGCATTTCCTTGGGGTCAGATCCACTTGCTTCTTGAATCAACTTAAATACTACAGGAACATCAAATAAATTATTTTTCACAATATGCATGGATGAAGGCAAATACTTTAAACATTTTGTTTGACCTCCTCCGCTGCAATGGATCAAGCCAACAATGTCTTCAAAATGATGGAGTAGCATTTCTTTTAAAACAGGGGCATAGGTTCTTGTAGGACTTAAAACCAACTTACCTGCATGAAGAACGTGTCCATCTACTTGAATTTCGTCTGTCATTCGGTGTTTGCCGATATATACAACATCGCTTGAAAGATCGTTATCAAATGCTTCGGGGAAATGCTTGGCATAATAAGATGAAAACATATCGTGACGAGCGCTGGTTAATCCATTGCTTCCTATCCCGCTGTTGTATTCTTTTTCATACGAGGCTTGACCATAACTGGATAATCCAACAATAACATTTCCAGGAGCAATGTGTTGGTTGGTGATTAATTTCTTTTTGGGCCAACGTGCGGTCATGGTTCCATTAACAGCAATGGTTCGTACAACGTCGCCCACATCAGCGGTTTCTCCACCGAGGTAATGAATGTGAACACCCCAATCCGATAATGTAGAAAACAACTCATCCGTTCCGTCTATAATTTCCTTTAAAATTTCACCAGGTATTTTGTTCTTATTGCGATCGATTGTTGAGTTGAATAAAATTTGATCGTGCACGCCAATACATAATAGATCATCCAAATTCATAACCACAGCATCCTGTGCAATACCTCTCCAAACCGATGCATCTCCCGTTTCTTTCCAATACAAATAAGCAAGTATGCTTTTGGTACCTGCCCCATCTGCATGCATTACATTCACAAAGTTTTCATCACCCGAAATATAGTCTGGATAGACTTTACAAAAAGCATAGGGGTAAAGTCCCTGATCCAACCCCTGCACTGCAGCGTGAACCTCCTCTTTTTGGGCCGAAACTCCCCTTTTTTGGTATAAACTCATGGTGGTAACAGAAAAAACAAAGCTACTTTAGATCGTTGACATGACAAGTTTTTGAATCTATTCTTATCAACACTCTGTTGATTTTATCAATTCGTTAATTTCGCTTCTTTATGCACGTACATTTTCAATTAAGCGAGCTGCCAGAATTTAACAATGCAGTGATAACGATTGGCGCCTTCGATGGCGTTCATACAGGCCATGTTGCTATTTTAGAACGGGTAAAGGAAGCTGCAATAATGGTGCAAGGAGAATCGGTAGTCATCACCTTTCACCCTCACCCAAGAAGAATTTTAGATAACGCAAAAGCCCCCTCGCTTTTAACCAGCTTAGAAGAACGTATCCTTCGCTTTCAGCAATTGTCGCTCAACCACCTTGTTGTAGTCCCTTTTGACCCACAATTTTCCGAATTGGAAGCAGAAGCGTATGTGCATGAATTTCTTTACCGCTATTTCAAACCTAAGAAAATTGTAATTGGATACGACCACCGGTTTGGAAAAGACAGAGCAGGTGATTTCAGCCTATTGAAAAAAATGGGCAACACCCTTGGTTTTGATGTTGAAGAAATTCCTGAAAAAGTTCTTAACCAATCAAAAATAAGCTCAACCCAAATCCGAACCTATTTATTGAATGGCAACATAAAAGAAGCGAATCAGTTATTGTCATACGTGTATTCCATTTCAGGCACTGTTATGGAGGGAGATAAATTAGGAAGAACATTGGGTTTTCCAACTGCCAACCTTCATATTCAAGATAGCGACAAACTCATTCCCGCATCGGGTGTTTATGCCGTTGTTGTTGATCATTACAGTCAGGATGTTTTAAATCGATACCAAGGCATGATGAATATCGGATACCGACCTACCGTTAATGGAAAAGAAAGAAGAATTGAAGTCCATATATTCAATTTCGACCAAACCATTTATGGCGATACACTTACCATTTATTTGATTGCCAATACCAGAAAAGAAATAAAGTTTACCAATCTAGAAGCATTAAAGGATCAATTAAAAAAAGATAAAACGGAGATTGCTCATCTCCTTTCTTTCGAAAATATTACTTCAGTACAATCTTTGAAACCATCTCTTTAAGCAAGGAGACGTCATCCGAATCCGCACGATGTACTCCTACACTTTTTAGATTTGTATCGTGAAGAAGAAGCAGTATTTTTTCAGTTTCAGCGTAACTGTAGTTTTGCATAGCTCGAATATACTGTTTTGCAAAAAAACCTTTAATCCCCAAAGCAAGTGCAATTCCATGCTCATCTCTAGAGCCAGATGAATAGGCTACATAAAGTTTACTGAAAAAAGAATACAATGTTGGAAGGATAAGCTGAATTGGCGCCGCTTTTGGATTGGCATCAAAATAATTTAGAATATGTACTGAAGCAGCTAAATCTCTATTCACCAATGCAGCCTGAAGCTCAAAAATGTTAAACTCCTTGCTAACACCAATGAAATTTTCAATATCGTCTTCGGTGATTTGATTGCGACCAGCTAAATTGACTGTGATTTTCTCCAGTTCATTTTCAATCCGCTGCAAATCATTTCCAATATGGTCTACTATCATTCTCAGGGCCTTCGACTGCAATTCATACCCCTTGTTGTGAGCCAACGTTGAAACCCATTCGGGTAATTCATTGTCGTATAGCTTTTTGGTAGAAAGATAAACGGACTTCGACTTCACCAGTTTAGAAAATTTACTGCGTCCGTCGAGCTTTTTCTCTTTGTATGCAACTATAAAAATGGTTGAAATCAAAGGCTTTTCAAAATAATACTCCAACTTTTCAATGTCGCGCATATGCTGGGCTTCTTTTAAAAGCACAACCTGTCTCTCGGCAAACATAGGGTACCTCTTGCATGCATTGATTATTTCCTCAGCTTTGGAATCTCTTCCGTAAAACACACTTAAATTAAAGCTTGCTTCATCCTTACTAAGAATATGATTTTCTGCATATTCTACTATTTTATCAATATCATAAGGTTCATCCCCTTCCAACCAATAAACAGGATGAAATGCACCTTTTTTCCAACCTGAAATTATTTCCTGTTCACTGCCCATATAGCTATTCAATTCAAGTTACGTTATGGCAATATTTGTATTGTTTTAACATCCATTTGCCATTCAACACGTGTGATTTAATTTAACTTCAATGATCAAATGTATTGATAATAAATAATTTAATTACAAAACTCCAACCATGACAAATCAATTCTCTAGTGAAGGGAACAACTACTCCACTCCAAAAAAAGACAATAAATCAAATATCGTTATCCTGCTTAGCATTGCCCTAGTTCTATCTTGGGTTTTCTTTTTTTATGCCCGTCATCAATCAAACAGCCTAATTGCTGAAAAAGATGCGCAATATGCTGTTTTAGATTCTACACGCAACTCGGTTCAAAAGGAATATGATGAAGCCGTTATACGCCTGGATGAACTTACAGCCAGCAATACCAGTTTAGACAGTTTGGTCAAATCACGCAACCTCGAGTTGAACATACTCAAAGATAAATTCCGAGGTTTGATCAGAAAACAAAATGCTACTGCATCTGATCTCAGTGAGGCCAAAAAACTAGTGAGAGAACTGAATGGTAAAATCAACGATTACATATCGCAAATAGATCAGCTTAAAACTGAAAATAGGTCATTGACTACTGAGCGAAACAAACTTAGCGCCGATAATAAAACACTTTCAAGCAATTTAGCCACTACAGAAGCTGCCAAAAAAGATGCAGAAAATAAAGTTGATATTGGCTCTACCCTCAACGCATCTAAATTCACTATATCCGCAGTAAAAGAACGCAACTCAGGAAAAGAAAAAACAACCAATTCAGCTAAAAGAGCAGATAAACTTAGAATTTCATTCTACTTGGATGAAAACCGAATTGCCACTACCGGAACCAAGCAGTTGTATATAATTGCCAAAGACCCAAGTGGCAAAATCATCAAAGAAGACGCATTGGGTTCGGGAAGATTTGGAACGCGTGAAGATGGCACGTTGGACTATACAACCAAAGTTGATGTTGAATACAAACAAAGCGAATCCAAATTTGTAGGTTTTGATTTACGCCAATCAGAACGGTATGTAAAAGGCAATTATGCCATTGTTGTGTACCAAAATGGATTTAAAATAGGTGAAGGTGTTGCTATTCTAAAATAATCAAAGAATAGCCCTCACTTGAGCTCTACCCAGATGAGCTGTTCCCGAAGTTCCTGCTTTTCGACCTTCGTATTGTACACTCAACTCAACAAAGGAGCTTAACCGTTTTGTTAAATCAAGAGTCCAAATGTAGTTTTTACCGGGCAACAACCCTTCCAGCATGGTATACCCTAAGCTTGATGAGGGAATCCCGTTAAATGCAATTGCACTGTATGTAAATTTTCCTGCAACTGAAATAGAAGAAACTAGATTGTATTTACCCTCGGTATACACTGAATTGAGCTTGGCTTCAATACCATCTCTATTTTGCTTACGATCTGATTTTATTCCTGCCTGTAATCTCAATTGGGTTGCTTGAGTATACGTAATACGTGGCTCATATGATTTTGAAATAATATTAAAATTTCGATTAGCCAAAGATGGAGTTTCCAAAATTGTTCTATTGAATCTAGATATAAAGTCGATCGATAAACGTTTTAACCAATTGCTTCGAATACGAATGCTCAAATCCCTATTTCGTCGGGTTTCAAAACCATAGGAAAGAAAAGCCCGGTTGCTATTTTGCAAATAATTAAAATCCATTCCCCACAGTTGACTGAACTTATTGTAGGATAGACTATGGTTTTGAAGCTGATCAAAAACAATCAAGTTGGTATCGGATGGCGCAATATCAAATGGATTAAAATTGCGTTGACCGGAGGCTATACTTTTTTCATTGACCTGTAAAGAAGATTGCAGGTATACTCTTCTTAAAAACTGATTTACCAAACTTTTGTTTTCGCTATTGAGGGCAACAGATGGGTTAATGGTAAAATTGTAATTAAATAGGATGTAATCAGAACGAATAAATTCAGAGGTGGGCGTAAAGATGCGTATGAATTTAGCCTGATCGCGGAATCGGGCAATTTCAAACTCACTGATCTGCTGTATGTTATCGTTATTGTAGTCAATCCATGCATATTCACCTTGTCCAGCAGGTACTTCAAAAAAAGTAAAATCTCTACGGGGCTCTTGTCCACTTCCCAACTCATAGATTGCACTGCCTTGGATCGCCCCTTTCCAAACATCCGTAAAGTATTCCAGTCGCCCTAATAGGCTCTCATCCTTTTTTTGACCAAACCGAGCATCAACTACATTTAACTTTCGATACGTGGCATTCGCACGTAATTGATGGTGCTCGTTGGACATCCATTCGCCGTTTATATTGAAATTATGGCTACGGTCTGAACGAGTCAATTTTATTCCGTCGGGCAACTCATCTTCTCGTGTGAAATAGGTTAAACCCCATTTATTTTCTTTTGAAGGATCTGATTGTGTAGAAAGCTGAAAGTTTGAAAACGAAAAACTATTCGGTGTAACCTGATCGGTATTTTTATTCCTTTTAACCGTTCGCTCCATAAAGTATTTCAGTGCAAATTCTCTGTTTTGCAATGATGCTATTTTTTTTCGGATATCTACGTTAGGTCGAAAAAACTCACCCTTCCCAATTGGATCTTGAAACCGCGTTATAGAAATAAGATTTCGAATGTTCCACCCGTTTTGGGCAAACTGATGTTGAAGTTGATTTCGAAGTCCATTGAATGAAGCATCACGATTGTAAAAACCAACTGCATATTGGGCTGAATGTATATTATCTTGATTCAATTCAACACTGGCATTTATAATTTTTTCCTGAGCAGGATCGGTAGTTAAATCCAAACCCCAATCTCGTGAAAACTCTACAGTACGAAGTCGTTCTACAGGCCTGAATGTTGGTGATGCATATTCTGCATTGAACGCCGTATTTAAGAAAAGCTTCTTACCATGAGGAATTGCGCGTCTGTTTTTGTACACTACTCGAGCAGCATATCCATCGTCGTTTGATTTATCCAATGAAGAAAAACGATTCACATCAAATTGGCTTGATGCCAAATCGACCAACAATGAAGAATTTTCATTTGGATTCCACGAGGCTGAAAGCGACATCACTTGTTGCTTTCTGGGAGCAACCAACAATAAAACAGGTTCAAAGCGTCCTTTTTTTTCACCTGTTTGACCATCAGGTGCTATCCATTTATATACTTTTCCGTTTGCCGCAGCATTGGGATCCAATAGATAGTTTCCTCCACCCTCGCCTAAATCCGTGAAGGATAAACTGTACTTTTCAATTCCAACCCGATTGTCAAAAACATAAACAGTCGCTCTTTGATTACTCCCAAATACTGTATCCACCTTCCTGTATAAAATGGATCCTTGAGCGGAAGTATCCAAGGTTGCAGAAGGGTAAAATGCGGAGGAAACCCTGTCACCTATACCGGAAAGAAATTGCTTTTTTTCAGTAGTTAATTCCTGATTGATTGGCGAATTTTTAGCATCTGTATTGCCAAAATAACCTATTGCGACACTGAATTTATCACCAACGGTTATTTTATCATTTAAATACAATTGTGAGTTTAAATAATTGCGATCGGCATATTCAAATTCGATCTGAATACGCTTGTCTTTTGTTATCATCTGCTTGGGCATAAACGTAACTTCTGCAGTGTTGTAGTTGATGATGTAGTCCTGGTCTTCACCACGCTGCAACAATTCACCATCGATAAAAACACGTTCCGTACCAGCCAATACAATAAAAAACAATTCTTGATTTGCTCCCTTGAGTCGATACGGCCCTTGGTTACCTTCAATTCCCTGAAAAATATTTCTGGTAAACTTACCCTTGGCCACCGCTCCACTTGCTAGCAAATTGTTCTTGATAGAGCGATTGATCTTATTCTCGGTAGAAAACGAAAGGCCCTGTAGTCTTTTGTAGAATTGAATAAAATAGAGCTGATCCTGACGTATATCTAAATCGCCCACAGAAAGCTTCCACTTGTCCTTTGAAAACTGAATATATACCTGATCAAATTCATTAAGATTTTGGGTATTGCCATCGGGTTGAATGGGAATGTTATTATCCGATATGGCGGCATTGAGCAAGATGCTATCCCCAATATACCCGTTGAGCTGCAAATTGAGGTTCGAGTTCAGAACTGCATCCTGACGATTTCCAAATGACAAAGATCTGCCCAAGCTTCCATTGGAATTTAGCTTTCCAAAATCAAGCGGTTTTCTTGAAGTCGAGGTACCCAAAAGCTTTTGAGAAGGAATGCCAAACTTATAAAACACCGAATCAAATGACCTTCTCTGATAGTCCTTTTCAAGAAAAAGCGGAAATACACGATACTCTAGCTCCACTTCCTTAAACTCGGGTTTTTTAAGCCAAACCAAATACCCTGTATTGTAATAAATCTTAAAATCAGATTGA
The DNA here is from genome assembly GCA_032110825.1 of Chitinophagaceae bacterium. GTDB lineage: Bacteria > Bacteroidota > Bacteroidia > Chitinophagales > Chitinophagaceae > Pollutibacter. The sequence goes on from JAULVY010000107.1 coordinate 48,242, forward strand.
TTTATATTATTGATTTTAAGAGAATTAGGGACAATACTTAAAGTATC
>JAULVY010000108.1:0-2358 GCA_032110825.1 Chitinophagaceae bacterium
ATTCTGAAAAACCACTTCATCTCCTGATAACACAAAAACAACTGACCCTTTATCCAAATCATGATGTGCTCCATTCAGATGAACACGAACAGGGCCTTCTTTAACTATAAAAAACAATTCAGGTCCATTTACGCCCGAATTGAATTTTAATTTTTTACCTCCCCGTAGAACATGCCCTTTTAGCTCTTGATTCGATAGTACAGCACCAGCACCTGTAAACATCGTTTGATTAGGCTTCCATCCGTATACACTTGTTTGAATTTGATTTTGAGCAAATACAAATTGAATGAAATACATACAACTTAAAAACAAGATGGCATAACGCATAATCAGAGATTTGTTAGTTAAGTTAGGATAAGTTTAGCAATGAATCTTATTTCACTGTGCCGTAATCGTTTTAGCAGTTCCTCCCGGTTCAGCAGTAGATTTGAAATAATTTTATCCCATAATCGTCTGCACATGAAAGTTCAAATCTTCGCCTTGGCCATGCTTATTTCAGCAAGCCACGCCGCAAATGCACAAATCAGCAAACAACCTACATTGGGCTATCGAAACGTTCAAATCATTAAGGAGTCTGGACTCCAATTTAAAGACTTAAATAAAAATGGAAAACTAGATCCATACGAAGATTGGCGATTACCGTATGAGCAAAGATCAAAAGACTTGATTTCAAAAATGTCCGTCGAACAAAAAGTGGGTTTCATGCTCATCAGTTCTACCCGATTAAAAAACGATTGGGCATTTGAAGCGCCGAAGGGTAAAGAACCCATCACCAGTGAATTCAACGAAGAAGATTTGGTGCAAAGCATGAATATGTTTACCAAAAAACCTTTACCAGTTTCCATTACCATGGCTGCGGGAACAACCAAAGGAGTAACTCAATATCATCTACGTCACTTCATATTAAGAGCAAACACATCAGCAAAAATTACTGCAGAATGGGCAAACCGTCTCCAAGCACTATGCGAGAGCGATGGATTGGGTATTCCAGCAATCATTGCCTCCAATCCTCGAAACCACATTACAAAAGATGCATCCATTGGATTGAGTGTAGGCAGAACAGTATTTTCTACCTGGCCCGGTGAATTGGGACTCTCAGCTACAAGGGATTTGAAACTGATTCGTGAATTTGCGGAAACAGCTCGACAAGAATGGGCTGCAGTTGGATTAAGGAAGGGATATATGTATATGGCAGATCTTGCCACTGAACCACGTTGGCAGCGTGTAGAAGGAACATTTGGCGAAAATGCTGAATGGGCAGCAAAAATGATGGAACAAATCGTACTGGGCTTTCAAGGTTCAAAATTATCTTCTACTTCCATTGCACTTACTACCAAACATTTTCCCGGAGGTGGTGCAGGGGTTGGTGGACAAGATCCTCATTTCGACTGGGGTAAGTATGAGCATTTCCCAGGAGGCTATTTCCAGAACAACCTGATCCCTTTTAAAGCAGCCATCAAAGCAGGTACGTCTTCCATCATGCCCTATTACTCAATTCCAAAAGACACCAAATACGAAGAAGTAGCTTATGCTTACAACAAAGCAGTCATAACCGGCTTACTTCGCGATAGCTTAGGTTTCAAAGGAATCATCAATTCAGATACAGGTCCAATTGAAATGATGCCTTGGGGTGCAGAGCATCTAACCATTCCCGAGCGCTATAAAAAAACACTGGAAGCGGGAGTTAACATTTATTCCGGAACTGCAGATCCATCACAACTTCTTCAAGCCGTAAAATCTGGAATGGTTGATATGAAATTGATTGATGAATCTGTTTATCGTTTGCTGATGGAAAAATTTGAATTGGGACTCTTCGAAAATCCATACGTAGATGTTAGTCATGCAGAGCAGTTTGTAGGAAGCTCATCTCTTCAAGAGAAAGCAAATCTGGCAATGAGAAAATCAATTGTTCTCTTGCGTAATGAAAACAAAACACTGCCTTTACAGTCCAAAACCAAAATTTATTTCGAATCCTATTTTGAAAGAAGAGGTTCTACTTCAGCCCATAATGTGTACAAGCCGCAAAGTCCAATTTCAAATGTAGAGTTTGTTGATACGCCTGAACAAGCAGACATGATTGTACTGTGGATTACTCCTGGATCCAAATCTCTATTCGACGCAGATGGCTCACCCTTGTATTTATCGCTGTCGAAAAACGCAGTTGATGTGAATTATATAAACAGCCTTATATCAAAAAAACCAACCATACTCGCCATCAACTATTCCAACCCTTGGGTGATTGATGAGATTTACAATGCACAATCCCAAAAAAATATCAAAGCTGTTATAGCAACTTTTGGATCTACTTCCGAAGCAGTATTGGATATTATCACGGGAAAATTCAAGCCTACAGGCAAA
>JAULVY010000109.1:0-8282 GCA_032110825.1 Chitinophagaceae bacterium
CTTCGTCTGAAGTTTTGTGGTTAAAATCGCCAACTTCGCCAAGCCCGAAACCGTTAGCGGTCATTGTAAAAAGACCAAAGCAAAATTGAACAAACAGAATAATAATCATTGTTGTCCGGTAAAACCGGAAAATGGTTAATTAATTGACATAACATTCTGATAATGAATGTCCATGTTTTGGTTTTTCAAAAGTAAGCCCCCCTCATTTCGGGGAACAGCGAATATTTATACTTGTCCTTGTTTTCCTCTATGATTGCCCGCCAACTTCCTTCAGGGTCATCCAAAAAGCCATATATGTCAATATAGTTCATTAGTTGTTGCCGTATTACCGATACAAGATTAGAATATGCCCAACATCGTTTTAATTGACTTCTGACTAAGGTTATTAGTAGGTTTGCCAGCATGGCCACCCATATTTGTATTTCAATAGCGTTTTCGTTGTCACCCAAGAAGTATTTTAACGGAAAATTCTGTTTTAGTTGTTTAAACAATAGTTCTATCTGCCAGCGTTTCTTGTAAATAATCGCTATTTTCTCTGCTGATAGTTCAAAATTATTTGTTACAAATTCAAGTAATCGCCTATTGGCGCTATCCCAATATGCAATACGTCGTGCTCTGTGTTCTTTCTTTTTATTTTCGCCATAACAAAGGATAATTTCCTCATCTTTGAGCACGCCACTATCTGCCTCATCTGGTATATCGTATTCTTCCCTTGCCTGGTATAAGGCATTTTCTTTCAATCGGGTAACATACCAGATACGTTCATTGGTAAAAACCTCATATTGCTCGTAATCAACATATCCTTTGTCAAAGGTAATGATAGATCCCTCTGGCAGGTTTTGGGCTTCTTTTATAAAAGTATGGTCATGACGGACAGCCTCACTATACCGGATAAGGCAGGGTATATTTTCACTAGCCTTAATAATAGTATGGGCTTTTATTCCACCCTTCCTTTTACCCTCCTTGGGGTTACGTCCGACTCCACGCAAAATATCCTTAAACAAGCTAATTGTAGTGGAATCCATGATATACAGTCGCTTCATATCAGCATCTTTCAACCGGCTGTCCGCTAAAAATCTCGCATTTCTACGGTATATACTCATGTATATATCCTCAAAAACGTGGCTACTGCGTCGAGCGTTAGCCTCAGACAAGGTGCTCCTCCGCACCAAATAGGACAGGCCCAAATGAGAAAGCTTATGTGCGTTCGCCAGAAGCCCAAGTATTGTTTCCCTTATTGAATGATAACCTACAATACTTGCGTATAGCATAACCACTAAATGATGATAAGTTGTAAATTTTTTGACATATCGTTCTGCTTCATGTTTTTGGGCTATCCGTCTAATTTCGCTCTTGTCGATGAAATTTAATAACTGATTAAAAATCGGCTGTCCGCTAAAATTCCTACTTTTACCCATGTCTTTCTTTTTTGTGTCGTAACTCAAAAGTAGACATTCCGGGGGCAATTCATTAATTGTCCCCCGGTTTTAGAAAATGTTTACCGGACAACAGTGAAAAAAATTATCAAAATTCTTAGCATATCTTAAAACTACTAGTCCCTTGACACATTTTTCAAGCCAACACACGATTGGACTTTCTTTGGGATTTTCATTATAATTCGTGCCAACGTCTATATAGCCCCACTATTTCGTTCCTTATATTTCCTGCTCAGTTGTATCTTAAAGGTTTTTTTAAAACAACTGAACATACACATTGTGACAGACTTAAATGCCAAATTAAATCTTTGACGTGTAGTTACGTCGTTACATTTTGTGGGGCAATGGTCATTTCTTTCATGCATTTTTCATTTAAAAACAAAGATAAACATCCATTCTGACAAATCAAAAAAGTGTATCAACAAAACCACCGCCACAACATCACCGGAAAATGTGGCACAATGGCCACCGGATCAGTTCGGATGAAAAAAGCTGGATTTTACCCAATTCGCGACACATGACGGATCTTCTTTTAAAAACTTATTTGGGAATTGCGTGCATTAAGCTAATAAAATAAACTGCAAATGATCCTGAAAAATACAGCGAAAGAAGCATTCCATTGGTTTTAGCTCCGGCAGTTAAAAACCCAATAATAAATAAACAGGTAAGATTACATTGCTTACGCTAAAGTTATGTAAAAATCTTTTGGAAAGTGGAACAGATTGGAGATATTCAAGAATGATCAGTACACAGCCCCAGCAACAAAACAAGTTTAATTTATGCCCACGTCAGCAATAAACATTTCCAACAAATCAGATTTCCTTTCCATAATTTGTAGAAATGTTCCTATATTTGTTTTAAGCAAAAAAACTGCACCAATACAACTGCTTTTACTGTTTTGAGGAAGGTTTATAGCGTGGATAAGCTAGTTAGTACGGATTGAAGGGAGAAAAGAGTCCAAAATCGCTGAAAACCAATACAGAATAACAGCTTTAGAATTTGGTTTTACGATTAAAGGGCGACCTTGAGAAAGGATCAGAAATTCAGGAAGTATTAGCGGGAGCAAGGGAGCACTACATCCCAATAAGGTAGTTAGGCAATGAATTTATTTTTATTTTTTAACCGTTGAAAAAACAAATAACATGAACAGATTAAAATTTTTAGTAGCAGCGTTTGCTATTTTAGGATCAGCTTTGGGGATTTATTCCTGTAATAAGGACGGGGTTATCCAAGAAGAACAATCAAACCTAAATGTGGAACTAAGGAGTAGGTGTGGCGACAACTCCAATTTAGCCCCAACACCATCTTACACCGTTTATTCTAATGGTACTTTATGTTGCTACACTTTTACATTCAGTAGCAATCATAGTGGTCTAAGTTATTCAATCTATGGATTAAATCAAAATGGTACATTTTTAGGTGATCCCACTAATACCACTACCTATTGTTCTGGAACCCTTACTTCTAACGGATCAACCCTAACATGCTGTTTTGATGTATCAGTCAAGACCGTAAACATTTCATTATCAAATGGAAGTTGCGTAAACATTCTTTTGTCGGGTTGTTAACTTTTTTAAATTACACGTGCAATTGAGTTATTTACCACTCTCAATTGCGCTCCTCTAAAAATAACAAAAATGACAAAATATAGAAATTTTGTACTTATTTTATTTATAATATCCATTGATAATATTCTGACATTAGGTCAATGCGATAATATTGAATTACATAGTCAGGAGGAAGTAAATAATTTTATAAAAAAATATGGGAAATGCAAAACTGTACAAAATTTAAAAATACTTGATTCAAAAAATGATCTTGTTCAGTTTGATAGCTTATATCATATAGAAAGAATAGAAGGTCGTTTTGAATTCCAGAATATTACAGAAACGGTAAAAAATTTGGATGGGTTTAGAAATTTAAAATTTGTAAATGACTTTAATATAATAGCATCAAATTTATTTAATACTTTTTTGTCATTAGATACTGTAAATCATCTTCGACTTAGTATTGACACAACATGTTTCCGTGCATTTAACAGAGTTAAATTTATCAGAAGCAGTCTTTGGTTTCTAACAAATGAATATTGTATGAGCAATCATTTAACCAATTTCATGACTGGTCCAAATTTTGCTTTGACCCTTTGGGGAGGAGGAAATTTATCTTGTTTACAACGTCTTTCTGATAATATTGAAACAAAAAATCTAAGAAAATTAAACCTTAGATCTACTAATCATGTACTTAGCAACTATAATTTTATAGATTCATTGGAAACCTTGATTTTGTGGTCTAATTCATCTCCATCAGACTCAAGTGATTTTTCTGAAATACAAAAATTAACAAATCTAAAGCACATAGAAATTACAGGGGATAAAAGTGGTATTCATTTTGGGGAGGGATTCAAGCGTACATTTCATTTGGATACATTAATATTAAGTTATGATAGATTTATAAAAGACTATCAAAAAATATTTCCGCACCTAAAGACCATGGGTAATAATCTTAGCGTATTCAAAAATGATGCACTGATAAGTTTAGACTTTTTAAAAGAGGTAAGGCTGCGAGAAAATGGAACCGCTGCTATCTCCATTGTGATACGAGATAACAAGTTACTAAATGATTGTAATGTAACATTTCTGTGTGAAGCATTATCAAAATATCCTAACGCTGTCATCATTGAAAACAATGGGGCAAAATGTACTAAGGAAGAAATATTGAAGTATTGTGTAACAGTTAATACTTTAGAAGAAAGAAAAACAAAACTAGTGCTTGTACCCAATCCTACTTTTGGATATTTAAGAATCGAAAATGTGAATGAACCAATTTCCGTAAATATTTCAAACATGAGTGGTAAGATTGTAAAAACAATGAGTGACGTTCAAAATGAGATAAATATCGAAGATTTGCCTCAAGGCATGTATATAGTTGACGTCAGAAACAAAGAAATCAGTGAACGGTATAAGATAGTGAAAGTAGAATAAGCCGTACTAAAAAGCGTTTGGAGCAGGATTCCCTCTTAACGGCAATGATAGGATCCATTCAATAACTCTTTCGTATAGAATTTCTGAGGAGGATTATTGGAAGTCTGATTTTGAAAAAATACTAAAATCGTTATTGATTTCCAACGTAAAGTAGGCTAACTCGGTTAATAATTAATTTACAGCTACTAATTTGAAAGTCGCAACAATTACTTTTCTAAGGAAGTCACGGTTCTTTAAAATAATTACGATAAAAATCAAATTTAAGAAGCTCCTAAAATAAAGCGAAATAACACATCCATCAATACATGAAATAGTAAAATTATCTCTATTAGAATTTTCTATAAAGCATTCTATAATAACACACTTTTACATAAATTAAAAATAACAAATATGGACAAAAAACATCAAGTTCACAACCTGATCATTTTGGATGAAAGCGCATCAATGTATTCCATTAAGTCAACTATAATTCGGGGTTTTAATGAAGTTGTCCAGACTATACGAGGAATTGAACAACAATTCCCCGATCAGCAGCATTCTATTTCACTAGTCTCATTCAACGGGTTGGGACAGAAAGTGCACCATTTTAAGGACAAAGCTGAAAATCTAAACCAAATTGATGATAAAAGTTATCAACCAGCCTCTTTTACACCCTTGTTTGATGCATTGGGTTTTAGTTTTAAGAAATTAAAACATACTTTGCATGGGCAAACGGATTATAATGTTTTGGTCACAATTTTGACTGATGGTGAGGAAAATTCATCGAGAAAATATTCTGGGAATGATATTAAAACCCAAATTGAAGAGTTAAAGGAAAATAGATGGACATTTACCTATATTGGTACCGATCACGACATTGAAAAAGTAGCTCATTCACTTTCAATTGATAATACTTTCGTATTTGAAAAAAATGAGACTGATATCAATGCCATGTTTTCATTTGAAAGAAAAGCACGGACCAATTTTAGCAGAAAAATTGAACTTAAGAGTAATTTGATGTCAAATTATTTTGACGATACGGAAATAAATGATGTTCATTTATCTAATGGAGAAATGTAGGAAATTCCCAATTCACCCCATCCCCAGCAAATCCGCCAAATAGTGGTTATGTATGCCAAATTCTGCCATGATGGCCTGGGCTTTTTCCCATGAGGCGGGGTCAGGTACACCTTTGATTCCCGTAATCATCAGGTTTTTACTGGTGTGTTCGGCCGAGATAAATTCAAACACCTGTGTCCTGTAACCCCGGGCCTCCATGATCAGGGCACGGATGCCATCAGTCAGGATTTCTGCCATTCTCTCTTCCAGGATGCCGTGCTTCAGAATGGGGCTGAGTGTGTTTTGGTGATGCATCGCCTGCCTGACCTGTTTGTGGCAGCAGGGGGATACGACGATATACTGCGCTCCTCCCTGGATGCCTTTGGCGATAGCCATATCTGTCGCAACATCGCAGGCATGCAGTGCAATGACCATGTTTGTGCCGGCAGTATCGACCTGATCAATGCCTTTTTGCTGGAAAGTCAGTCCGACAAAGCCTTCCCTGGCGGCGACAACATAACACAGGGAAACCATATCCTCACGCAAATCATAGCCTGTCATTTTCACACGCAGCTTGCGTTTGTTGACCAGGTGGTCGTAGAGGGCAAATGTGAGGTAGCCTTTGCCTGAGCCCATATCGGCAATGGTCAGCATTGCGTTTTCTCCTTCCACCTTCAATAAGTGGTCAATGATTTCGGTGTATTTGTTTATCTGTCGAAATTTATCCTGTGCCTTATCGAGGATTTTTCCATCCTGTCCGGCGAGGCCCAGGGCTTGCAGCCAGGAAGCATTGGCGGTAACGATGCGCTGGCGCTGGCGATCATGCGCATTGCTGATCGGCGTTTCTACCTGTCTTGACCGTATGATCAGGGTTGCCTTGCTGCGTTTGCTTAGGAGGAGAGTGGCTTCTTCAGAATCTGTAAACAAGACTGCACTCAAAAAGCTGCCCGCCAGCAGGCTGTCTATCAAAGGGACTACCTCATTTTTGTCATAATTTTTCACCTCGTCCCGGGTTTTATAGCGAAAGGTGACCGAGTATTTCAGTTGATTTTTAATCAGTGCGGTTTTCAGGTAGGCATTTTTAATATCCCGGTTGTCGGGCCGCTGTCGCGAAAACGTAATGCGAAAATTCTCCTGATTGCTCACCAGCGAGCGAATTTTATCATCAAATTGTAGTCTGTCCGGGTGGCGGTCTACCATGTTTGTGGATTTGCAGCAAAAGTACAACGCAGATGCGGAAATGGTGTTCTGGTCGTTGAATTTCACGTACTTTTGCACGAAATGCGATGGCAAAAATGGAAAATGTCGTTTTTACACTCTCTGGCTTCGATATAACCTGGGTAGAACTGATCGTTTGTGGTTTCATCGGCCTTGCAGCGGTGTATCTGTATATCCGCTATCGAAACTACGCATTTTATGATGAAACCCAAAAGGTGAGAAACCGCACCACGCAGGCGATTTATCGATTTAGAATGGCAATGGCTCTCTTGTTTGTGACCAGTGTCCTTGTGTTGCGTTTGCTACATTTTGACCTGATGTTGCTGGATGTGGGAGGCTTTGCTATTTACCTGAGCCATGTGGTAGAATTGCTGAGTCTGTTTTTTGTAGCCCTGTTTCTGGATTGGGTCATCAGCCACATGGTCTTGCGAAACAGGTATTACAAGAGAGAACATCCAGTAAAAAAGCAGACTGAAACGGAAAAAACCGGCGAAATAAAAGCGACTCGCCGGGTCAGGTATATTGTGTATCTGTACATCGCGCAGGTGATGATCCGTCGGCTATATCTCGATGCTATTTTGTTTGAGAGAGATATTAAGGGGGAGCTATTTACTGTCCACTTGTCAGACATCATCATTGCCATCATGATCATCCTAGTGGCGCAGGTCTTTGTCTGGTTTGTCACTCAGGTGACCCTGTATCGGATGTATCGGCACAATGAGATGGATGAAGGGATTCAATTTGCCATCAACCAGATTGTCACATACGTCATTTATGTTGGAGCTATTTTGATGGCTTTGGACAGGGTTGTTTCAGATATGAGCATTATTTATGGAGGAGCTGCTGCATTGCTGGTAGGTATAGGTCTGGGATTGCAGCAGACGTTCAATGATTTCTTCTCTGGCCTAATTCTTCTTTTTGAGCGTTCGGTCATGGTGGGTGATGTGCTGGAAATCGAAGGGCAGGTGGGTAAAGTTACAAAAATTGGCCTGCGTGCCTCCCGTATTGAGACAGTCAAAAGTGTTTCCATGCTGGTTCCCAACAGCAAGCTTGTTAACCAGGCTGTAGTCAACTGGACACATTATGACGACATTGTCCGGTTTGAATTGCCTCTGATGGTTCCCTTTAGTACCAATACTGCCCAGGTCCAGGAAATTTTATTGCAAATCGCCAACACAAATGATGAGATACTTCACCATCCGCAACCATTTGTACGGTTACAATCTTTTGCGGAAAACGGATTGGGTTTTGTGCTGTACTTTTATATGAATCAGCCAATGAAAGGGGAGGAGATGAAAAGCACACTGCGTTTCCAGATCGACGCTGCTTTTCGAACGACGGGTATCCCATTAGGTGGTGTCATCACTGAGCTTTCATTAAAGGGCACAGCCGCTTTATGATTAAATATATTCTGACCGGTATAATTGTTTTTGGTTTGGCGCTAACCATCATTTCAAAAATCGGTGTAGTCTTCGGTTTTAAGCAACGGAGCTATGCCGGTTTGGCCAAGACGGGTTTGATTTTCTCTGCTTTGATAATGGTTGTCGCGATGTTTTGGTATTTCTTTGGCCAGAAAGATCGTGACATCTCCATTATCATAGGGCCTGCT
>JAULVY010000110.1:0-33867 GCA_032110825.1 Chitinophagaceae bacterium
GATCAAGATTGAGCCTGTTAACGATCCACCTGTTGCAAGCGATGATTACGATACAACTTATTCTGGTATACCGGTTGAAGGAACTGTCATAACCAATGATGTAGACGGTGAAGGAGATGGACTCCAAGTGAAACCTCAGGTAAAAACATTGCCAGAGGGTAGCTTTATCTTGAATTCAGATGGTACGTATCGATTTATACCTAACCCTGGATTTGTAGGTACAGTTGATATTCCATATACCGTATGCGATACTGGATTCCCTGCACAATGTGTTGAAGCGGTACTGCATATTACGGTACTTGCGCCTCCGGTTGTTCAAGATCCCGATATAAATGAAACGTTTGTAAATGTGCCTGTGAAAGGTAATGTTTCTACTAACGATTATGTACCCAATGGTGCTCAATATGGCTACCCAATTCCTGTTGCAGGAAATCCAACCGATGCACTGCCTATTATGAAACCAGATGGAACATATGAATTTGTAGCAACCCAGCCTGGCATTTATAAGTACCTCGTTCCAGTTTGTCCGATTGGAACTACTGTTGACTGTCCGTTGAGTATGCTAACGATCATTGTATTGGGTGATGGTACTTTTATCGATCCACCTATTGTAAATACGGATATTGCTGTAACAACTCCTGCAACTCCGGTGACGTTGAAAACGTTGAGCAATGATCAGACTGGAAATATAGGCGCTCAGCTTATTCCTTCATCCGTTCAGGTTATTACTCAACCCAAAAATGGTACAACGACAGTGAATCCAGTAACCGGTGACATTTCCTATACACCAGCTCCAGGATTTGTAGGAAATGATACCCTATACTACAAAGTCTGTGATACCAATACTCCTAGTTTATGTACACAAGCTATGCAAGTGGTAACTGTTTTGCCACCTCTTGCTGAAAACACAACCCAGGCCTCAGATGACCATAAAACTACAACCATGGGTATGCCTGTTTCCGGTTCAGTTCTTTTGAACGATACCGATCCACAGGGCAATAAGCAAACCGTTACTCCACAATTGACGCGTGTTCCAGAAGGTGTATTGGAATTGAATAGCGATGGAATCTATACATTTACGCCAGCCCCAGGATTTTTCGGGCCTGTTAATTTCACGTACACTGTATGTGATAATGGAACTCCACAGTCCTGTGCTCAGGCAACCTTGTATTTGTTGGTGAATAAAGTAAACTTGGTAGCGCAGGATACTGTATTCTGTTCTGGAGGTACTGCTACATTAACTGCAAAATCAACGAATGTATTGAATGCTGAGTATCGCTGGTATGCCGACTCTTCTCTCAAGAACCTATTGTATGTGGGTCAAAAATTCACAGCGAAGGTTTCTGTAACCACGCGATATTTTGTTGCAGTATTTAGCAATGGTGTATTATTAACACCACAGGGCTATACAGCAACTGCTCAAGTAACGGTCTATCCACCAGTTCCTAAGCCAGTCTTAGCTGCAGATGGACAGTTGGATATTTGTCCGGGTAATACCGTTAAACTTAATTCATCTGTTGCAACAACCTATCAATGGTACATGAATGGCGTTGCGATTCCAGGAGCTACTGCGAAGGACTATGTAGCAGCTTCTCCTGCTATCTATACGGTTTTGACAACGGATAAAAATGGATGTACAGGTGAAGTAAGTGATGCGCTTATTGTTCGTCAGGCGCCTATCCCTGCACCCGCAACAATCAATGCAGCCAGACTATCCATTTGTGCAGGTGATAGCGTGGTATTAACATCCAGCGTTGTTGATTTCAATCAGTGGTATAAAGATGGAGTATTGCTTGCGGGAGCAACATCATCTCAACTTGTAGTAAAAGCCGGGGGTGCTTATACAACTATAATCAGAAATTCATTTGGATGCGTAAGTGGGCCAAGTAATATTTTGAATATTGTGCTGAATGGTCTTCCATCTAGACCTGTAATTAGCGCAGATGGCGATCTCAAGATATGCAAAGACGATATTAGGGTATTGAGAGTTCCTGTTCCATCCGGTGGAAGTATTCAATGGTATAAAAATGGTGTAGCAATTACAGGTGCAACCGGGGATTCGTTGTTGGTAAGTGAAACTGCCAGTTTCAGTGCTGTTGTTAAGAATAGCAACGGCTGTCCTTCTCAGGTTTCAGCTCCGATTGCAGTAGAAGTGGTTTGCACTACGGGAATCTTGTTGCCAAATGTCTTTACACCAAATGGAGACGGCATCAATGATGTTATTTTCCCAGTATTGCCGGGTATCAAAGAATTCAAGTGCTTCTATGTATACAACCGATGGGGCAATCTTGTATTTGAAACCACGGATCGCAACAAAGGGTGGGATGGTAAATACCGCGGTGCTGTTCAGCCTGCTGAGAGCTACATCTACTACATCGAAGGACGTGATAGCAAAGGCAAGGTTGTATCCAAGCGAGGAATGTTTACACTGATGAGATGATTATGAATAAACTGAATAATGAAATTTAGTATGAGGTATAGTAAAAAACTATTTGTATGGCTCGCAGCATTCGCATGTGTTCTATGCGAATTGAATGCGCAGGATTTGCATTACGCCGATATTCAATCTATGAATATGTGGTATAATCAATCGCTGAAAATGAATCGCAACTCAGATGTGCGGTTGAATTACCGTGATATTAAGTATCAGTCGTTGATTGCATTCAGAACAGGAAGTGGGTTAGCTAATTTTATTCTCAGCAAAAAAAATAAAGAGTTCGACAGAGATAAAGGTTACCTGAATCTAACCATGGGAGGTGCATTTGATCAATCCAATCAAGGTATTTTTAAGCATTCTACCGGATTGCTTGGACTTTCGTATGCACAACCTTTATCCGAGGATAAACTTTATATCGCTGCAGGTTTTCAGGGATCAATCACACGCAGTTCTTTTGGAGTTCAAGGTATGTTGTTCCAAGACCAATTTGACCAATATGGCCAGCTTCCAAGTGGAACACGAGATCCATTGCAGGCCGGGAGGAGTTACAATTGGTTTAGCTTAAATGCCGGCTTGTCCCTCTTCAATCAAACTGAAATAAACGAATGGTATGTTGGAGTAAGTATGCGTCACATCAATAGACCGTTTATGGATGAGCAAAAAACCCTGCAATATAAATTAGCACCTACTGCCAGCATTCAAGCAGGTTATACCGTAAAATCCGATGACGATATTTTTGGTGTGTATTGGATATCGAATTTTAAAGCGCAAGCATACGAGCATGTGGTAGGATTGAAGTTGATGAAAAAATTAAATGGCCAGAATGAATCTGAGCAAACTGCAATTGGTGCGGGTATTGCGCTTCGTATGCGCGATGCGATTATTCCGAATATTCAATTGGTATTTGGTAAAACAAATATTGGGTTTCATTATGATGTAAATATTTCAGGTCTTCAAGCTACTGGAGCCCGAAGACAAGGATTTGAACTTGCTCTGGCAAGGAATTTTTAAAATAATAATTGAATTAATAGCACCAACATGAAAAGAGTTTATATGAATTATACGAAGGCAGTTTTACTGACAGTTGTTTGTTTAATGACAACAAAAACTGTAGTGTTTTCACAAACACTCTCTCCAACTTTAACCAGTACTCCGATAAAACGGTATTTGCCTATACAGGAAAAAAAGTGGAATATGTTGAGTGCCTATCGCTGGCATGTACAGGATTTTTCAACTACGGATATCAATGATTCCTGCAATTGTGTAACCGATGGAAAATTCTTAGATAAAGCCAATGCAAACGTAGGGTTAAGTTTATATAGAAACTTTTCAAAACGATTTGCAGGAAGCTTTGATGTTATGGTTGGGTATGGTACTATTTCACGGAAGCTTGGAAATAGTTTAGATAAAACACAATTGTGGATGAATACTGTTCGCGGTGACTTGTACTATCATTTTACAAACCCGTCTTCACAGCTCCAGCCCTATTTATTTACAGCAATTCACGCATCCAGTCGCTCCAGCAGTTATTATGTTACTTCAACCAATGGGTTGGGAATGCGGTTTATGTTTTTCAATAACAATGGAATGCTTACTGCACAATTGGGACATGGGGTAGGCTTGACCAATCGCTTGCGAAACAACATCATCCTATCTTCTGGATTGTATATATCGTTGGGTAAAAAGAAGAAAACTGTAACTGAAATCAATAACGAAATACCTGTTTCAAATTGTAAGTATCCGTTGATTGATTCGGATTGCGATGGAATAGTAGATAGTTTAGATGCTTGTCCTACTTTACCAGGAGCACTCCGTGATAATGGCTGTCCTTGTGCTACGAATGATTCCGATGGGGACGGGGTAGAAGATAGCAAAGATCGTTGTCCAACTGTTGCAGGTTCTCCTGCTAATCAGGGATGTCCTGCTTCTGATCGTGATAAGGATGGTATTTTGGATCAAGATGATTTTTGTCCAGATGTACCGGGTATTCCTGCCAATCAGGGATGTCCACTGGTTGATACCGATAAAGATGGTATACCTGATAAATGGGATCTATGCCCTGAAATCCCTGGTATTGCGTCTAAACAAGGATGCCCGGAAACTACAGCTCCTACCAATCGATATGAAGAAGAGCCCAGGTATATCCTCTATTTTGATTTTGACAAGTACTATTTGACCGATAGAAGTAAGTCTACCTTAAATGATCTAGCTGACTATTTAAAAAGTAATCCCGGGCGGAATTGTGTTTTAGTAGGGCATACTGATGAGAAGGGTAGTATACCATATAATGTGGCGTTGAGCTCTAATCGTGTGAATACAGCTAAAGCATATTTGTTGGGGAAGAGAATTTCTGATACGCGGATCAGTACTGATTACCGTGGTAAGAAAGAGCCAGTTGTTAAAACAGTCGATAATGCCGTTGCAGAGCGCAATAGAAGAGTTGAAATATATTTGATCGCAAAATGATGCACAATATGCTAACTATTTGATAGTTTAATACCGGTAAATCGAATATATAGATTCCCTAGGCTGACTATCATGAATCGGTTATTTTTTGTAATGTTTTTCATATTGAGTTCATTCGTTGTGAACGCTCAATACGAAGTTCAGATTACCTATCAAAATCAGGTTGATTCAGTTGTATATTTTCGCTTGTGTACGTTTGACGAGAAACTCTATCTGTCTAAAGATACCATTCGCTTTTCGAAAGGCAAGGCTAAAATTGTTGAACCTAAATCCATTTTTGGTGGGATTTACTATCTCTACTTTCCCATATCCAAAAAAAGAATTTACCTGAGTTTGGATGATAGTGATAGGTTTTCATTGAGTCTAAATGGTAAACATTTATTAGACAGTGCGATCTGTACAAGCGAAAAAAACAAAGTATTCATCCAGTACCAAATCAAAGAGAACGAGTTTGCTTTTTTAGACAGCCAGTATCAAGCCCTAGTTAGAACTGGAAAAGCAACGTTAAAAGGAAGAGAAACTTTGTTTTTGGAGAAAGCCAAAACTTTATCTGAAATAAGAAAAAATGCATTGGTGAGGCTGAATAAACAGAGCTCATTGTATTTGTATTTTAATACACTGAATCAAATCGATGAGTACAGCCCGTCAAAGAAGAATTATTTAGCGCGAGATGTGTTTATTGAAAAATTTGCTTTACGTAGTCCCAAATTATATTTCAGTCCTGCCCTAAAGCCCATTTTGTATGAATATTTATCTTCTTACCCGCTCATTGCAGACAGTGTAATGTCGGCAATTGATGTGGTTATGAGAAAGGTAGATTGCAAGAGTAAGTCGTATGTGAATGTCTTTAATTACTTTGCAAATATTTTGCAAAACAGTTCAATTCAGCAGAACACCAAGGGGTATATTAATTTTATAGATACCTACCTGCTTCAATCTACCTGTAAGCCATTTTCCAAAGCAAAGCAAACAGAGTATTTGGAGATATATACCCAATACGAGCTATTGAATAAAGTTGAACTCATTACGGATATTCAGTTGAAAGACAGTTCTGGGGTATTTCAATCCTTGTCGAGTTTTAGTAAGATGTATACGTATTCAGTGATTTGTTTTTATGATCCAGAATGTCAGCATTGTGAAGCATTGATACCTGAATTGCATGGAATTGTTAAGCGAGTCAATGAAATAAAGAATTTTAAAGTAGGCATTTTTGCTATCTGTAATACCGATGAATCCAAGCGATCAGATTGGCTGAAATTCATAACGCATCATGGTTTGAGCGATAACTATATGCACGTTATTTTGGGAAACGAAAAGAAGGTGAGGGAATCGTATTTAGCCTATTCCAATCCGATGTTTTACCTTATAGATCAGCAAGGTCAATTTATCATGAAAAAGACCAATATTGGTGCTATCAATCGATTTTTACTCCGAGGGAATTGACTTTTAGAGAAAAAGCGATGCCATCCAAAATAGTACTGAAGGGCATAGCAAGCATGCCAATCCAGTATAGAAAGTAGCCGTTAATGCACCGTAGGGAACCAATTTGGGATCTGTGGCCGCTAGGCCAGCTGCTACACCGCTGGTGGTTCCCATTATTCCTCCATATACCATTGCCGATGTAGGATTATTTAGTTTAATTTTTTTTGCAATCATGGGAGTAAGTAATGTAACCAAGACAGATTTTACAACTCCAATCGCAATGCTGATGGCAATTATATCCGAACTCGCGCCAATGGCATTGCCTGTAATCGGACCAACAATAAATGAGCAAGCTCCAGCACCGATTGTGACAATTGATTTGATATCGGTATAGCCCATGATATAAGCAAGTAGTGCACCTGAAAAAAATGCGGCTACAATTCCAATAATCAACGAAATAAATCCAATCCATCCTGCTTTCTTAATTTGTGTAAGACTGGCTCCCATTGCAGTAGATACTACTGAAAAATCACGTAACATACTTCCTCCCAATAGCGCCATTCCAGAAAATAGGGGCAAATTTGCAATGCCTTTATCGCCTCCAAAATAGGCTAGTAGCAAACCAAATGAAATGGCTATGGCTGCACCCGGTACTTTACTTTTCGTAAAATATTTGGATACTGCATTGGATAAAACCAAAACAATGCCAACGGTTAAAAAGGCGACAATCAGGTTGTTTTTAATGAGTCCTTCTGTAATTGTTTTCATCAATTCTCTATTTCTTCCGAATTGGAAAGGTTAGAAACTAGGGGGATTAAAAAGAAGCAAAATACCGTTGAAGCTACTCCAACGACCAAGGCAGTCCATCCTCCACTCCAAGCTGCTTTTACATTTTGTGTAGCCGACATCGCAACCACAACTGGAATGTACATGCTGGTCCAAAACAGAATTCCGGATTCAGATTCCTCACTGATCAATCGATTCTTTTTGAAATAGTCGCCCCAAAAAATCAAGAGCAACATTCCAAATGCAACACCGCCCATATTGCCTTGAAATCCGAATACACGACCAAGTATATCTCCAAGGACTTGTCCAGTTAAATAGCACAATGAAAGAATTGCAATTCCGTAAATTTTCATTTTAACATCAATTGAATAGTTTTTTTAAATCTGGTTTTACCACTTTGCCCATCGCATTTCTGGGTAGTTCTTTTAGCCACTTGTATTGCTTTGGTATTTTGTATGCAGGCAGTAAAGTCTTTAGCCAAGTTTTTAGATTTTGACTATCAAGCTCCTTTTCACTGGCATAGACTAGCACTACTTGCTCACCCCATTCCTCATCAGGGATGCCCAGTACAGCACAATCTTTTATTTCTTGATGCATTCGAATTACTTCTTCTATTTCAAGTGCTGATAGTTTATAGCCTCCGGACTTGATGATATCAACTGAATTTCTGCCAATGATTTTGTAGTATCCATTTTCTACAACTGCCACATCGCCGGTTTTAAACCAGCCATCTGCCGTAAATACTTTTGAGGTTTCTCCGGGTTTATTCCAGTAGGCTTTAAACACATTGTCTCCTTTCACCAAGATCTCTCCTGGTTCACTTTCGGGAACGTTATCAAAATTTTCATCGACTAACCGAATGGAAACGCCTGGTAAAGGCTGACCTACAAATCCAGTTTTTCGGTCCCCATGGTAAGGATTGCTAATACCCATTCCGATTTCAGTCATGCCATAGCGCTCCAACAATGTATGCCCACTGATTTCTTTCCATTTGTTCATGATGGTTGCAGGAAGTGCAGCTGATCCACATACCATGAGCCTGAATTTTTCCATGGCTATTTTGAGTTCTTGTTTTTTACTTTCTGAGAGCGTTTCCCAATATGCGATTAATTTATGGTAGATGGTGGGAACAGCCATGAACACATTGATGTTCCCCTTTAGGAATAGATCCATTGTTTTTTCGGCAGAAAATTCAGATAGAAATTCACAGGTAGCACCTGCTTGCAAAGAGCAGCCAACAACGTTTACAATACCATGCACATGGTGAAGGGGTAAAACACAGAGTGTATGATCTGATGATTTCCATTCCCATGCTTGAATCAACTTATTCATTTGCGCATTTAGATTCCCGTGAGTGAGAACAACCCCTTTGGGTTTACTGGTAGTCCCGCTGGTATAAAGAATGAGTGCAGGGTCATCTGCATCTACCGTTGGTAGCGTTGCTGGAGTAGTATTTTGTGATTCTCCAAGTACCCAGAGATCTATGTTGCTGGCTTTACAGTACTCATCTAAAATGGTCTGATACTGAGGTGATACAATGATTAATTTGGCTTGTGTGTCTTCTAAAACATATTGAAGAGAAGGGAGGGGATGAGAAAGGCATAATGGAACGGCGATGGCTCCTGATTTCCAAATACTTCTTTGGGTTTGAACATATTCAAATCCCGGATTTATCATATAGGCTATGCATTTCCCTTTATAATTCTGGGTTTTATTTAGCAATGCATGTGTCATGGAAAGTACTGCATCATCTAGTTCTTGGTAAGTCCATTTTTGGCTTCCTTCTTCAATGGCAACTTTATTGGTCTGGGCAGCAGTTGTTGAATGAGAGGACATGTTTTGATTTGGTAATACGTCCCAATAAAGTTAATTCTTATCTTATAGAAGTTGTGTAAAATGTCTATTATTGAAGTAAATATATCTGAGGTGCAAATAGACATTAGGCTTATCGATATTCAATCCGTGGAAGTATTACAAAGGCTGGTGCGTCAAACCTTTTTGGAAACATTTGCTGAAGTGAATAGTCCTGAGAATATGCGGAACTATTTAGATGAAAATCTATCTATTGAAATGTTGAGTAAGGAGTTGAATAATAAAGCATCGCAGTTCTATATTGCTTTTGGCGAAGAGAAACCCGTTGGCTACCTAAAATTCAATTCGGGGGAAGCACAAACCGAGTTGAAGGATGAAAGGGGACTGGAGTTGGAGCGGATCTATGTTTTGAATGAATTTCAAGGTCAATCCATAGGCTTTCTGCTGTTTGAGAAAGTAAAAGAAATCTTTTTAAATGGGCAATTTGACTACCTGTGGCTGGGGGTATGGGAGCACAATACTAAGGCATTGAACTTTTATCGCAAATTGGGTTTCATAGAATTTGATAAACACATTTTTAAATTGGGGGAAGATGAACAAACAGACTTGATGATGAAATGGCAGCCGTTCAAACCCTAAAAGGTATTAATTTCAAAATCTAAACATTTAGTTTCATGGAGGTACATCACGCACATCATTCGACCCACAAAAAAAACTTTAAAGAGTATGTGACTGAATTTATCATGCTTTTTGCAGCTGTGACACTGGGTTTTTTGGCGGAAAATCTTAGAGAGCGGCAAATAGAAAAACACCGCGAAATATCCTATTTGAAAAATGTGCATGAAGATCTTCAGCTTGATTTTGTTTCGGTTGATTCTGTTATTCGCTCCAATCAAGTTCGATTGCTTGTATTGGATACATTATTCAAGGGGTTATCAGAAAATCGCATCAGCAATGAAGATGTATATTATTATATACGCAACTTGGCCTTGCGTTCTACATTTGAAAGTTCGCACGTAGGATTTGATCAAATCAAATCTGCAGGGGGGCTTCGCATGATAAAAAATAAAGAAATCAGTTCGGGTATTCAGGAGTACGAGCGAACACTTTCTTCTACCGACAAGTTAGAAGATTTACGAGAACGCACCTTGGAGCAAGGTCGATTTCGAATGGCTGAGTATTTGAATTCAAATGTATTATATGAAATGTCAATACATCAAGCTCCTGAAGGTATCATGCGATTCCCAAAGCCAATTAAAGCAGACGCTATCCTAACTAAAAATACTACAGAATTAAATGAACTTCTAAACCTGGTTTCCATTGGATTAAATACAAATCGATATTTGAATTCCAGGTTGATGGCATTAAAGAAAGTTGGAAAATTGTTAGATGAGGCAATTGTGAAGGAATACGGAAACGAATTTCATTAACTATGGGAGATGATAAAACAGCTCAGATGATTTTTTCGTCTGTATATCCGCATTACTTAAATAAAGTTGTAAAAAAAGGGAGAACAAAAGAGGAATTGGATGAAGTAATTATGTGGCTAACTGGATTTACCCAAAAGCAACTTCAAAAATACATCGATACAAAAATCACATTCAAGGAAATGTTTGATCGAGCTACCTTACATCCCAATGCCAATAAAATTACCGGTGTGATATGTGGATATAGAGTTGAAGACATAAAAAACCTTTTAACGAAACTAGCTGGGAGTAAAGAGCAGATTAAATTATCAGAGAGCACAGAAATTAAAAATTCAAAAGGTAATTTACAGTCATCTGTTTTAAAACCAGGTGTACGCGTTACTGTCGTAACATCCAATAGTGAGGAAATGATAGCTGCCGTTGTTATAGTTTATGGAAGTTAGGCTGATAGTATATTCCTCACCTTCAGTTTATAAATGAAAGGATAGAATTATATACTTGGTCAGGTGTTTCTTCCATGGGAACATGGCCGGATGAGGGAATGATTTTAAGTTGACTGTTTTTGATATCTGAATTGAATTTGTATGCATTTTCAACATCAATCATTTGATCGTTCTCTCCCCAAATGATCAATGTGGGACAATTCACATTTTTTATATTCTCTAAAGACGGAAATTTTCTCTGTTTAAAAAGATCTAAGGTTGCTTTTCTATTTCCTTCGTGCAAGAGAAGATCGTAATAGCGATTAACTAATGCGGGTTTAATTTTTCCTTTATCAAAATAGGCATCTTCCAGACTTTTTTTGATCAGCGATTTCGGTGTTATTTTGGTGATCAATAAATTGAGAACGGGTATTGACGCCAATTTGAATCCTAGATTTCCTTTCTCATTTTTTCGGGGATATCCTGCGGAATTGATCAGTACTATTGCGTGAACTTTATCGGATGTAAGAAGAGATTGGTTCCATGCTATATTTCCACCCAGCGAATTTCCAACCAAGATGCATTGCTTTATTTGTAATCTAGCTAGAAACGAGTCGATGAAACGATTGAAATAAGCGATACTATAATCATGTTCAGGATTGGGACCGGTTAAGCCAAATCCCGGAAGGTCCATTCGAATAATTCGTTTTTTATCTTTTAGTCGAACCACTAAACTATCCCAGGTATGCAGACTGGATGAAAGTCCGTGAATCATCACCAGCGGCAGTGTATCGTTTGGAAGACCTTCATCTCGGTAATGAACATTCATGCCCAATACGGGCATGAACTTGGAAGATTCATTTGCGTACTTTGATTTTACTGTATCGTGCGATAGATCGTTTGTATAATTAAAAGCAATGATTGCCAAGAGTATAAATAAAACGATTCCAAGTGCTTTGATCCATTTCATGTCTATTATTTATTTATAAGATTGTTGCTAATCCGGCATCTATTTTCTACTAGTTATCAAGGTAAGAAGAAAATGCCTCTGCCACAGGCATTTGAAATATAAATTTATTAAATGTGTGGTAAGAGTTTTAAGCTAAACAATGGTCAAAATCCACCCAGTTCATATAGCTAAAATTTCATTATTTACATTTTTTCTGATATTCTTCTTTAAATAATTAAGCAAAAATATTTCATGTAATTTGCTCCTTTATTGAGATCCTATAAAACAGAAATAATGATTGAGATTGTTAAAGAAATGAGTACTACATCTCGACTAGCTTCCATTGATTTAACCAATCCTGAGTTCGGGAAAGATTGTTCTGACCATATGTTCAGTGCTGAGTACCAAGAAGGCCGGTGGAGGAAGTTTAAAATAATTCCTTTTGGAACCATTCAATTTTACCCCTCTATTTTGGCGCTGCACTATGGGCAGTCTGTTTTTGAAGGAATGAAGGCCTTTCGGATGCAGGATGGACGTATTTCTGTTTTTCGCCCGGATAGTCACCTTACACGATTCAACCGCTCTTTAGATCGCATGTGTATGCCAGAGTTGCCAAAGGAGTTGTTTTTTGATGCACTTACTGAGTTGTTGAAAATTGATCAAGCTTGGGTTCCTTCATCTCCTGGGACATCGCTCTATATCCGTCCTTTTTGTTTTGCATCTGAATCTAGGCTTAAAATAAAGATATCAGATCAATATCATTTTATGATTTTGATGAGTCCCGCTGGTAAGTATTTTGGAAATCCATACCGACTTAAAGTTGAAACCGAGTATACACGAACTGCAGAGGGGGGTACTGGTTATGCAAAATGTGCAGGTAATTATGGCAGCAGTTTTTATCCCGTTAAAAAAGCAGTTGAAGAGGGCTTTGATCAGGTGCTTTGGACTGATGCAAAAGAGCACCGTTACATCGATGAGGCTGGAATGATGAATATTATGTTTATGATTGATGGAAAAATCATTACACCGGCTTTAAATACTGCCATTCTTCAAGGAGTAACGAGAGATTCTGTGTTGACTATTGCACGTGATCAGGGTATTGTAGTTGAAGAGAGAAAAATTGCAGTCGATGAACTTGAGATCTATCTTCGTGAAGGAAGAGTAACTGAGGTATTCGGCACAGGGACTGCCGCAGTTGTTGCTCCTGTTAAACTCATCCGAATTGGAGGTGTTGATTATGAAATACCATCACCTAAACAAGATTCATTTCAAAATAAAGCTTATTCAGTATTGAATGATATACGACTAGGACTTGCGCCCGATACGCATGGTTGGAATTTTATCATTTAAATAAAATTGCAATGAACCCTTTTCAGGATTTCAATAACGAACAAGTTAAGCGACTACCTGAGCATCTTAGAAAATATATAGTTGATCAGGAGTATGAACATTATACGTCAGTTGATCATGCTCTCTGGCGTTATGTAATGCGTCAGAACTATAGTTTTCTCAAAGATGCTGCTTATTACCCTTATATACCGGGCTTGAAGAAAGCCGGTCTCACCATTGAAAAAATACCATCACTCCAAGAAATCAATGATGCTCTTGCCGGAATTGGATGGGGCGCAGTAACTGTAGATGGTTTTATTCCGCCTGCAGCATTCATGGAATATCAAGCATGGCGCGTACTTGTAGTTGCAGCAGATATTCGCACTCTCAATCATATTGAATACACACCTGCGCCTGACATTATTCATGAATCAGCTGGACATGCACCTATCATTAGTGATGTGCATTATAATGGCTTTTTAAGTCACCTCGGTGCAGTTGGAGCCAAGGCCATGTTTTCGAAACAAGACCATGAATTGTATGAAGCCATTCGTTCTTTATCCATTTTAAAAGAAACGCATGGTGCTGACCCTGAAACCGTGAAGGCTGCTGAGGAATTACTGTTTCATTGTCAGCAAAATATGGGAGAGCCATCTGAAATGGCTTTGTTGAGCAGGTTGCAGTGGTGGACGGTTGAATATGGTTTGATTGGTTCATTGAGCAACCCCAAGATTTATGGTGCTGGATTGCTTTCTTCCATTGGTGAAAGTGCATCTTGCATGAGACCGGAGGTAAAGAAAATACCCTACACCATTGATGCAGTTAATTATGCGTATGATATCACCAAGCCTCAGCCTCAATTATTTGTAACGCCAACTTTTGAAAATCTTTTGGATGTGTTGCATGAGTTTGAATCTGGTATGGCGATGACGACTGGAGGAGGTAGCGGCTTAAAAAAGGCAATAGCTTCAGAACAGATTTGTACAGTTGTTCTGGATAATCATTTACAAATAAGTGGCTTAGTTAAATCATTTATTCAAGATCACGAGGTTGGTGTTTGTTGGGTTTCAACAACAGGACCTTCTGCCTTGTGTAAAAATGATAAAGCGTTAAAAGACTTTGGCATTGATCAATTTCCAAATGGCTGTAGTATTTTAATTGGAAAAATTAAAGATACAAGCGTTGGTATGAGTCGGCTTACTAACTCAGCCCTTTCTGAATTAGGTATTGTAGCTGGCGCTATTTGTCATCTAGTTCTTTCAAATGGCATTACAGTTGACGGCCATCTCGATCGATTGATTTTTAATGATCAATTACTTGAGCAAATGCATTTCCGTGAAGTTGAAATCAAACAGCCTGATGGAAATTTGTTGCATTCAAAAGACCATGGGCACCTCAAATTGCTTGTAGGTTCAAGTATTCCATCTGTTTTCAGTGGTGCTGCTGACAAAATGCTGTTTGACGATGGCTTGCATCTATCTGGAAAAAAAACTGAACGCGCTGTATTTACACCACAAGATCTTCAATACCACAATTTGTTTGCACAAATTAGAGCAATAAGAGAGGGAAAAGAATCAATAAAACATTTAGCTGCTATTTGGGGAGAGCTAAGAAGTAAGTATGATGAGGATTGGTTGGGTGCAATGGAGATTGCTGAAGTAACTGCTGCTGATGAAACGTTGATTGATCTGTATAATGAAGTCAGGACCTATCTTGAAAGAAGAGCTGCAACGAATCAAGAGCAAAAAAAACTAATCAGCGATGGTCTTTCAATTATTGATCGTAAAATGATTTTTGTTTAAGATCAAATCAGCTGGACTGCCAAGCACCAAGCATGAAGGCTATCGCCATTGTTTAAAAGATCTTTAATGATGGAATGAATTTCTTCGTTTGATTTTTTTACTGATACTCTTTCAATTAATTCTGGATTAAGTAGTTTCAGTGCTTCCTCTTTTTGTGGGGGATTATTGAGATTAGCAAACATAGCTTTCTCGCTTTTGGTGAGCCAATTAGCATTTATCAACGCTTGCGGAAGTTGGTCGAAACCCATACCAATTTTTTCATTTGGTTTTTCCAATTGGAATAAAGCGTCTTTGTTGATACGCGCATACCAGTTGCCTCCAAGACGCGCGACCAAATCCAATGCTGTTTGATCGATGTTGCCATTTTTGTCCAGAATACTTTCTGAGAGGTGAATGCGCAAGATTTCTGCTATGACTAAATTTCCGGCACCAGCTTTTTCTCCGAGTGGCACAACTTGGTTAACACGGCATTCAAGTTGTACTGGAGATTCAGCAACTCGAGGTGGTTGAACTACTTCAGAAGCAAGCATGGTAAAACCAGCTTTGACAAACTCGTTCACCCCTTGTGGATATTCACAACTGGCTAGAGAAGTTTGAGCAACCATTTCATAACTCACGATGTTGATGACACACTCTGCAACTTCATTGATATTATCTAGTGAGTGTTTTGTAGTATTATCGCGAAGTCTTCTTGATGGTGAAAAGATACAAATAGGCGGTTGTACGCTGAATATATTGAAATAGCTAAACGGACTTAAATTGATCTCTCCTTTTTTATTGATGGTAGATGCAAAGCAAATTGGCCTGGGGGCAATTACATACTGTAAAATATTTTGCAGTTGTACGCCTGTTAATGTTGATGCATCTTTCGTAACCATTACTTTTTCCTATTTAGAATCGACCAATCTGATTGTTCAGCTTTGATACTATTTGTGAGTTCACCTAGTCCTTTAACCTCAAGTGTAACAACATCTCCGTCATTTAACCACTGTGGAACAAAATCCGGGTTGTTTAACTTGGCAGTGCCATTCAACTCTAAAAAACACCCAGTACCAACAGTCCCAGAACCAATCAAATCACCTGGGTATAGGTCAACACCATACGAAGCACGTTCAATAATTTCTGCAAACGTCCAGTCCATCTGATTCATATTACCACTTGAAACTTGAAGACCATTGATGGTACAAGTCATCGGCATATTGTATTGTATACCTGTATGATTTTCTTTGGTTGCGGTACGATATCCTGCTAATTCATCTGGTGTAACCAACCATGGTCCGATGGTAGTAGCGAAATCTTTTCCTTTAGCCGGACCCAGGTTTAAGACCATTTCTTCCATTTGTAATGTTCTCGCGCTGAGATCATTCATGATGGTGTATCCTGCTATGTATTGATCAGCTTCTTCTGCTCTGATGTTGCGGCCTTTTTTACCAATGACAATGGCGACTTCCAACTCGAAATCCAATTGACGGAAATGGTCTGGCATGAGTGAAATTTCACCTGGACCATAAATTGCATTGTGGTTGGTAAAATAAAATATTGGGTATTGGTCGAATTCCGGAATCATTTCCAATCCTCTATTTCTTCTGGCGGTAGCTACGTGTTGGCGAAATGCATAACCATCTCTACAAGAAGTAGGTTTGGGGACAGGAGCAAGCAATTGATAATCTTCAACAGATTGAACATGAAAGGGGTTTTCTATCAAGGTTTTTTCGTAAGACTTTAATAAAGTCATTGCTTTTTCTCCTTGATCAAGAAATTTTAAAATGTCGTTTGGGAGTTCTTTATGAAGTGCGCTGACTTGATAAAGTTTTTCTTTTACAAAAATCCCAAGATGCTCTTCGTTATTGTATTTGTACGTGGATAATTTCATAGTGCAATGAAGTTAGTAAACTTAGGAATTTATTCACGAACTTTATTGTGACGTTTTGCAATAAATAATAGTCTACGAAAACGATTTGTTATGCCAATCTATCATTCACTTGGACAAATTCCGCAGAAGAGACATACCGCATTTAGAAAACCTGATGGTACTTTGTATGCAGAAGAGCTTGTATCTACGCATGGATTTTCTAGTCTTTATTCATTGGTGTATCATTGCCACCCGCCCACCATTGTAAAGACACTTGGTGAGCCTTACTCAGTTGAGCCAAAGATTGCAAGAGAAAAACATTTACGGCATACAAGCCTGTTGGGTTTTAATGTTAAGTCCGAAGATGATTTTTTGAAAAGCAGAAAACCGATTTTGGTAAACAGTGATCTTCAAATTTCTTTAGCGTCACCAAGAAAATCCATGACTGACTACTTCTACAAGAATAGTCAGGCTGATGAAATCATCTTTATTCATGAAGGATCAGGCGAATTGCGTTCCGGTTTTGGCACCATTAAATTTAGTTATGGTGATTATGTAATTGTTCCGCGTGGCACCATTTATCAAATTGTTTTTGATAATCCAACGAATCGGTTGTTCATCGTTGAAAGTTATACACCTATACGTTTTCCAAAACGTTATCTAAATGAACTTGGACAATTAATGGAGCATGCACCATTTTGTGAAAGAGACATTCGCCGACCGCAAGAGCTAAAAACGTATGATGAATTAGGTGAGTACAAGGTATTGATCAAAAAGCAAGGATTAATTTATCCGTATGTATATGGCACACATCCATTTGATTTTATTGGATGGGATGGGTATCATTATCCTTGGGCTTTTTCTATTCATAATTTTGAACCCATCACTGGGCGTATCCATCAACCCCCACCTGTACATCAAACATTTGAAGCAGGAAACTTTGTTGTTTGTTCTTTTGTACCACGTAAGTACGATTATCATCCACTTGCTATTCCGGCTCCATATAACCATAGTAATGTAGATAGTGATGAAGTGTTGTATTATGTGGATGGTGATTTCATGAGCAGGAAGTCTGTTGTAAAAGGGCAAATAACATTGCATCCAGGAGGTATACCACATGGTCCACACCCTGGAAGTGTAGAAAAAAGTATAGGAAAAGAGAAGACGGATGAATTGGCGGTGATGATTGATCCTTTTAGACCGCTTATGTTGACGGAGCATGCCTTAGAGATTGAAGACGAATCATATCATAAAAGCTGGCAATTTAATATTGAGTAATATGAGTTCAGAAGTTTTAAAAACTACAGAGCAGTCTGCACCTGCAGATTTTCTTCCATTGTTCGGTACTGATTTTGTGGAGTTCTATGTTGGCAATGCGAAGCAAGCAGCACATTATTATAAAACAGCTTTTGGTTATCAGAGTTTAGCTTATACTGGTCCAGAGACTGGAGACCGTGAAAAAGTTTCGTATGTATTGAAGCAAGATAAAGTTCGATTAATACTTACTACTGCTTTACATCCAGATCATCCTATCGCGCGGCATACAACTTTTCACGGTGACGGTGTTAGTTCAATTGCATTAACAGTTGCTGACGCTAGAGATGCTTTTCACCAGACTACATCACGAGGCGCAAAGCCATTTATGGAACCCAAAGAAATAACTGATGAGAACGGAATTGTAGTGATGAGTGGAATTCATATCTATGGTGATACGGTTCATTTGTTTGTAGAACGTAAAAATTATAACGGAATATTTTTACCTGGGTACCGAGCATGGAAGACAGCGTACAATCCAGAGCCTGTAGGCCTCAAGTACATTGATCATTGTGTAGGAAATGTAGGTTGGAATGAAATGAATCCTTGGGTAAAATTTTATGAAGAGGTGATGGGGTTTAGAAATATCCTCACATTCGACGATAAGCAAATTTCAACTGAATATTCAGCCTTGATGAGTAAGGTGATGAGTAATGGTAATGGCTATGTTAAGTTTCCTATTAACGAACCAGCGAAAGGGAAGAAGAAATCTCAAGTAGAGGAATATCTTGATTTTTATGGTGGCCCAGGTGTTCAGCACATAGCAATCGCTACCGATAATATTATGGAGACGGTCACTAAACTTAGAGCAAGAGGCGTAGAGTTTTTGCAAGTACCCGGAACCTATTATGATGATTTAGCTAAGCGTGTTGGTCCAATAGATGAAAACATCGAGAAACTTAGCTCATTAGGTATTTTAGTTGATCGAGACGATGAAGGCTACTTGCTTCAAATCTTTACAAAACCTGTAGAAGACAGGCCCACACTTTTCTATGAAATCATACAACGGCGAGGTGCAAAGTCTTTTGGGGCCGGTAATTTCAAGGCATTGTTTGAGGCATTGGAGCGAGAGCAGAGCTTAAGAGGAAATTTATAGATTGCGATGGCAACCGATATAGTATGGGAAGCAACCGACCAGCAAAAGCAATCTTCGCATTTGTATGCTTTTATGCAATGGTTGCAGACACAAAAGGGGTTATCATTTCCTGATTATCCATCCTTGTATCAATGGAGTATTGACGATGTGCAAATATTTTGGAGATACTTTGTAGAGTTTGCTAATCTATTTTCTTTTCCTGATGATAAGCCTGTTCTATCATTCAACGGTAATGATTTCATAAGTGCAAAATGGTTTGACGGTGTTTCGTTAAATTATGCAGAAGTAATTTTCAGGAATGCAAACCAAGACCATCCAGCCATTTTATACACAGATGAAACCAATCGCACACCTACAGAAATTAGCTGGGATACTTTGTATGCAAAGGTGGCTATTCTTGCTACTTGGATGAGATCAGTAGGTTTACAAAAAGGCGATAGGGTAGTTTCTGTTTTACCTAATATTCCTGAGAATGTGGTTGCTTTTTTAGCAACTCAATCAATTGGTGCTGTTTGGAGCAGTTGTTCGCCTGATTTCGGTTATGATGCTATTGTGCAGCGTTTTGCTCAGATAGAACCCAGTTTGCTTTTTGGTACAAACCGAACAGTATACAATGGCAAATCACTTGACAAGTCGGAGTTGATTGAGCATTTGTGTAAAACTATTACAACTTTAAAGCATACTGTAGTACTGAATAAAGCTGATGCTGACCTTACGATTTCAGGTTATTATGATTGGGAAACGATTATGCAATTGGATGCTGGCGAAATTATTTTTGAACCGCTGGCATTTGATCATCCATTATGGATATTGTATTCTTCTGGTACAACGGGTATGCCTAAAGCAATTACACATGGTGTTGGTGGAAATTTGATTGAGCATATAAAAGTTTTGCTATTGCATTGGGATGTAAAACGGGGGGATCGGTTTTTCTGGTACTCTACCACGGGATGGATGATGTGGAATTTTTCTATTGCCTCCCTTTTAGTAGGTGCTACTTTAGTGATATACGATGGAGCACCATCCTATCCAACGGAGGATCAAATCTGGCAACTCGCGTCGAAAGCATCCATTCATCATGTAGGAGTTGGTGCTGCTTATATTATTCATTGTCAGAAATCTGGTTTGCATTTTAATTCTCATGATTTTCCATCTTTGCGAACCATTGGTTCAACAGGGTCGCCTTTAACACCTGATGCTTATACCTGGGTATATGAGCATGTAAAGTCAGATGTTTGGTTGATTTCATTCAGCGGCGGAACAGATGTTTGCAGTGGATTTGTTGGAGGAAACATATTGTCTCCTGTTATTAAAGGGGAAATACAATGTCGATTATTAGGGTGTGATTTAGTAGCAGTTGATGACCATGGCAATAGTGTGGAAAATCAATTGGGTGAAATGGTCATTAAACAACCTATGCCAAGCATGCCCATTTATTTTTGGAATGACCAAGACAATACTACATACCGGGAGAGTTATTTTCAGAAATTCAGTGGACTCTGGTGGCATGGTGATTTTATTACATTGACAAATAGGGGAACAATTATCATTTCAGGCCGTTCAGATGCAACGTTGAATAGAGATGGTATTCGGATTGGAACTGCAGAAATATACAGGGTGTTGGAAAATTTTTCATTTGTTTCTGATAGTTTGGTTGTTTGTATTGAGAAATCTGATGGTAGTTTTTTTATGCCTTTATTTGTAAAGTTCAATGAAGGAGAAATGCTCACCCCAGAAATAGAGCAATTGATAAAAAATGAATTAAGAAAAAATTGTTCACCGCGGCATGTGCCAGATGTTATTTATACAGTCAATGATATTCCTTATACCATAAATGGTAAGAAGATGGAGATACCTGTTAAGAGAATTTTAATGGGACTTTCATTAGAAAAATCTGCTAGTCTTGGAACTGTAAAAAATCCATTGGCTTTAAAAGAGTTCCAAAAATTTTATTAACTTATCTATTGTATTCATCTATTTGAAAAATAATGGTGATGAAGGGAGTGGGGTAGCACAAAATCATTAAATCGATTTATAAAATGAAATGGGCAGTCTTAAAAATTCAAGTTCTTTTATTTTTACTCAGTGTTTCAATTGTAAGCCTTGCACAGCAATTTCCATTTTCTGGAAGTCTAATCATTGTTGGTGGCGGGGAAATCACAGATGAAATGTATAGTTTGTTTGCGGAGAAAATTGGAGGGAAGGATAAGTCAATTATCTATATACCAACTGCTACAAACGATGATGCGTGGATCAAAGAGGGCAAACACCTTGAAAAATTCACCAGCCGGGGATTCACGAATCTACAGACTGTGCATACCCGAAATAAATCTGAGGCTATGGAATCTAAGTTCTCCAATTTGATCAAAGATGCGAAGGGGGTTTTTTTAGGTGGAGGTGACCAGGAAAATCTTGCTAAAGTATATGGCGGAACGCCTACTTTGAAAGCACTAAATGAATTGCTTCAGCGAGGAGGAGTCATCATGGGTACATCAGCAGGAGCTACCATCATGGGTTCCTTGATGATTGGTGGCGATCATCGAAAAATACCGCATATTTCAAAAGAGTTCAGTGAAGGGTTTTCATTTTTGAAGCAAACGGCTATTGATCAGCATGTGTTGGTAAGAAATCGTCAGTTTGATTTGGTTCCGGTATTAGAGCGACACCCAAATGTATTAGGAATGGCATTTGATGAAGCAACGGCCGGAGTGGTTGCAGGTGATAGTATTCGGGTAGTTGGTAAATCATATATGCTCATTTTTGATCAAAAAGATTGGGAGATGCAGCGTAAGACATGGGGCAGGGTGTATCAACCCTTTAAAATGTATGCACCGGGAGCAGTTTATAAATTAGCAAAGTATTCCAATTGATTCATCGATACCTATTTAAAACATTAAATGATCTCACGTAGGTATTAAATTATATTTAAAGCATTTTTGCAACGTGTATTTGATCTAATTTTATACAATAATTCTGTACCGCAAAAGTGCATGATTTTCTTTAGAAACACTCAAAAAATAAACAGAAGACATGTATTTCAAATTAACAGAGGAGCAGCTTATGATCCAGCAGGCTGCAAGATCTTTCGCTCAACATTCCTGTCTCCCTGGAGTTATAGAAAGAGACGAGTTGCAAAAATTTCCTTTAGATCAGATCAAAGAGTTGGCATCATTGGGTTTCATGGGAATGATGGTCGATCCCAAGTATGGTGGAGCCGGGATGGATACCATCAGTTATGTTTTGGCCATGGAAGAAATCAGTAAGGTGGATGCCAGCACAAGCGTTTGCATGAGTGTGAATAATAGCTTGGTATGTTGGGGACTTGAAAAATATGGCTCTGATGAACAAAAAGAGAAATACCTCTCTCATCTGGCAAAAGGTATGAATGGCAGTGAACTATATATTGGAGCTTTTCTATTGAGCGAGCCTGAAGCTGGAAGCGATGCCACCCATCAACATACTACTGCCATTGATATGGGGGACTATTATCTTTTAAACGGAGTTAAAAATTGGATTACCAATGGAAGCACTGCCTCTGTTTATTTGGTGATGGCTCAAACAAACGCACAGAAAGGAGCAAAAGGCATCAATACATTTATAGTTGAAAAAAACTGGGTGGGAGTAAAAGTTGGTGCAAAGGAAAATAAACTTGGTATTAGAGCAAGTGATACCCATTCCATTTTCTTTACCGATGTGAAAGTACCCAAGAATTATCGAGTCGGTGAGGATGGATTTGGGTTTCGTTTTGCAATGGAAACCCTAAACGGTGGCAGGATTGGCATTGCTGCACAAGCCTTGGGAATTGCAAGTGGTGCATATGAAATGGCATTGGCGTATAGCAAGCAGAGAAAATCTTTTGGTAAGCTTATTCACGAACATCAGGCTATCCAGTTCAAGTTATCTGAAATGGCAACGCGCATTGAGGCATCACGACTATTGTGTTTCAAGGCTGCTTATGAAAAAGATCAGGGAATGGATTACTCTACATCATCAGCCATGGCTAAATTATATGCCAGTGATACGGCCATGTGGGTAACAACAGAGGCAGTTCAAGTGCATGGGGGGTATGGGTTTGTAAAAGAATACCATGTGGAGCGTCTCATGCGCGATGCAAAAATTACCCAGATTTATGAAGGTACTTCAGAGGTACAGAAAATGGTGATTGGCAGATCCATAACTCGATAAATCATTATCATGAATAATGAAATTTGTATTGTAGCTGCATCAAGAACACCCATTGGTTCTTTTGGAGGTTCATTAAAAGCATTGTCTGCAACACAACTGGCTTCCATAGCTATTAAAGGTGCATTGAATCAAATTGATCTCAATCCAACTAGCGTAGACGAAGTCATCATGGGGGTAGTTCTCCAGGCAGGTTTGGGACAAGCACCTGCAAGACAAGCTGCATTGAAAGCAGGGTTGTCAAATCATGTAGTAACAAATACCATCAATAAAGTTTGTGCAAGTGGCATGAAAGCCATTACGCTAGGGGCTCAATCAATTGATTCAGGGAATGCCACTGTTGTAGTAGCAGGTGGAATGGAAAGCATGAGCAATGTGCCTTTTTACAATTCGTCATTGCGATGGGGACAAAAATATGGATCTGTAGAATTGACTGATGGGCTGGCTTATGATGGATTGACGGATTCATACGACAGGGTTGCAATGGGTGTATTTGCAGATAAATGTGCGGCAGAGTATGCAATTTCAAGAGAAGCGCAGGATGCTTTTGCAATTTCAAGTTATCAAAAGTCTCAAACTGCTATTCAAAACAATGGTTTCAAAGCGGAAATTGTTCCAGTTGAAATACCACAAAAAAAGGGATCACCTCTCGTTGTTGATCAGGATGAAGAACCTTTCAACGTTCAGTTTGATAAGTTGCCCAACTTATCACCCGCTTTTTCAAAAGATGGAACAGTTACGGCAGCCAATGCTTCAACCCTGAATGATGGTGCGGCGGCTCTGATCTTGATGACTGTTGAAAAAGCAATATCCCTGGGACTCAAACCATTGGCTATAATCAGAGGATATGCAGATGCGGAACAAGAGCCATGTTGGTTTACGACGAGTCCTGCAAAAGCTCTTCCTTTGGCATTACAAAGAGCAAACATCAGCATAGATGAAGTTGATTGTTTTGAATTCAATGAGGCATTTTCTGTTGTTGGAATGATCAATACATCTTTGTTGTCCATTGATCCAAATAAGGTAAACGTAAAAGGTGGTGCTGTTTCACTTGGTCATCCGTTGGGTTGCTCCGGTGCAAGAATTGTTGTAACGCTCTTATATGCATTGCTGGAAAGGAAAGGAAAGTACGGTGCAGCTGCCATATGCAATGGGGGAGGAGGTGCAACTGCAATTGTAATTGAAGCAGTTCAATAATTTCATCTTTTATTTAGGGTATAGGTAGAAGCCTTCTCCAGATTTTACCCCCAGTTTTCCTTCACGTACTTTTTTTATAAGCAGATCAGCTGGTCGATATTTATCATTTTTAAATCCATCCTCTAGTATTTTTAAAATATTCAGACATACATCCAATCCGATATAGTCTGCAAGTTGAAGTGGACCCATTGGATGTGACATACCCAGTTTCATTATTTCATCAATGGTTTTTGCATCGCTGATTCCTTCCTCTAAGGCAAGAATGGCTTCATTGATCATGGGCATAAGTATTCTGTTTGAAATAAAGCCTGGTGCGTCTTTGACAACGCAGGGGGTTTTTCCAATCAAATGCGTAAGGTCAATTATTTTTTGTGTTGTTTCTTTTGTACCCCTGTTTCCCTCTATGATTTCAACCAGTTTCATCACTGGAACAGGATTCATAAAATGCATGCCAATCACCTTATCGGGCCGATTGGTTGCATCAGCAAGTTTTGAAATGGATATGGATGATGTATTTGATGCAAGTATGCAATGCGGAGGAGCATATTGATCTATTTGCCTGAATAGATTTGATTTTATATCCTCTTTTTCTGTAACAGCTTCAATGACCAAATCAGAATCCTTTACCGCAGCTGAAACTTCAGTGAAACTGCGAATGTTATTCAATGCTGTTTTTTTTTGATCCGTTGTGATGATGTTTTTCTTACACTGTCGATCTAAGTTGTGTTCAATAGTTTGCATTGCTTTCTGAAGAGCAGTTTCATTGCTATCAAGGAGATGGACGGAGAATCCGTTTAAGGACATAACATGTGCAATACCATTCCCCATTGTTCCTGAACCTATTACTGTTATATTTTTCATACGTTGTTGACTTGAGAATCGAAATATATCCTTGGGGTTTACATATTTCTGCGGTATTGACCACCTACTTCATACAATACCTGAGTAATCTGACCGAGTGTACAATATTTCACCGCTTCCATGAGTGCGGCAAATAAATTGCCATTTTGTTGAGCAACCTTTTTCAAGTTTGCAAGCTGAATTGTGGCATGTTCGTTGTTTCTCTCTTTGAAGTGACGAAGGTTGTGAATTTGTTGCACCTTTTCTTCTTCTGTACTTCTAATGACTTCATTTGGAATACTCGTTGGACTTCCGGCGTTACTTAGGAATGTATTGACGCCTATAATTGGAATTTCTCCTTTGTGTTTGAGTGATTCGTAGTACATGCTTTCGTCTTGAATCTTATTGCGCTGATACATTCGTTCCATGGCTCCCAGCACCCCCCCTCTTTCAGATAATTTTTCAAATTCAGTCATCACACCTTCTTCCACCAAATTCGTAAGCTCCTCAATGATAAATGAGCCCTGTATAAAATTTTCGGTTCTACTCGAGCCCAATTCTTTATTGATGATCAATTGAATAGCCATTGCTCTTCTCACACTTTCTTCTGTAGGGGTTGTAATTGCTTCATCGTAGGCATTGGTGTGAAGTGAATTGCAATTATCATATATCGCATACAGCGCCTGAAGTGTAGTTCTGATATCATTGAAATCAATTTCCTGTGCGTGTAGGCTTCTTCCTGATGTCTGGATATGGTATTTAAGTTTTTGAGATCTGCTGTTTCCAGCATATTTGAATTTGATCACTTTTGCCCAAATTCTTCTCGCCACTCTTCCAATGACTGTGTATTCTGGATCCATTCCATTGCTGAAGAAAAAAGACAGGTTAGGCGCAAATGCATCGATGTGCATCCCCCTAGAGAGATAATATTCTACATACGTGAAACCGTTTGCAAGCGTCAATGCCAATTGAGTGATTGGGTTTGCTCCAGCTTCTGCAATGTGGTATCCACTGATGGATACACTGTAAAAATTTTCGACATGTTGATCGATGAAGTACGACTGTACATCCCCCATCAAGCGCAATGCAAATTCGGTTGAGAATATACAGGTATTTTGTGCTTGGTCCTCTTTTAATATATCTGCTTGAACGGTGCCTCTAACGGAATGAAAAACATCTGTACATATCTTCTGGTATACATCGGCATGAAGTACTTCAGCTCCACTCAATCCCAATAATCTAAGACCTAATTTAGTATGACCTTCCGGAAGTGATTGATTTGAGGTGTGATCATTGTAGAGAGGCAATAGACCTTTCTTTTCTTTCTCTTTTTTTATTTTTTCTACTTGTTCCCATAATCCATGTTCCTCAATATATTTTTCACAGGCTTGGTCGATTGCAGCATGTAAGAAAAATGCGAGAATCATTGGAGCGGGACCATTGATTGTCATGGATACAGATGTATTTGGATTGCAGAGGTCAAATCCACTGTATAATTTTTTGGCATCATCAACCGTTGCAATGCTTACTCCGCTGTTTCCAATCTTTCCATAAATATCTAAACGCTCATCAGGGTCATTTCCGTAAAGGGTTACACTGTCAAAGGCCGTAGAGAGTCTGATGAAGGACTGACCGGAAGATAGATAATGAAATCTTCTGTTTGTTCGTTCAGGTGTTCCTTCCCCAGCAAACATGCGGGTAGGGTCCTCCTTGGTATTTCTCAATGGGAAAACAGATGAAGTGTACGGGAATTTTCCAGGAAAATTTTCCTGTAATCTCCACAATAGGATGTCTCCCCAATCTTTGTAATTAGGAGTAGCAATTTTTGGAATAACGGTTCCTGACAGTGAAGTAAAATTTAGTGGTCTTCGAACTTCCTTATCACGGACCTGATACACAAACTCATCTGCTTTGTACCTATTTTTTGTTTCATCCCACTCTTCAATTAATTTTTTGCAAAGTGGAATTTGATTTTTTTCTTTTTCTCTGATTTCTTTATCAATCACATCGGTTGTATGCTTATCGTTGATCAAAGTCTTTACACCATGTAATTTATATAAATCCGACGCTAATGAAGCCTGTTCTTTTGCCAAGCGGTTGTATTTTCTTACTTCATCTGCTATTTCAGAAAGGTATCTAACCCTTGGATTAGGAATGATCGAAGGTTTATGTGAGGAATTTTCGTATTGATTTCTTACTGAAGCATCTTCAACTAATTTACTCATCAAATAATCAAACAATTGATTTGTTCCGTTATCATTGAATTGTGAGCTGATGGTTCCCATAACAGGTAGATCATCATCTTTTACATCCCACAGGCCATGATTTCTTTTGTATTGTTTTCTTATATCATGAAGAGCATCTAGTGCGCCTGGTTTATCGTATTTGTTTAGTGCGATGGCGTCCGCATAGTCCAGCATGTTGATTTTTTCCAATTGGGATGCTGCTCCATATTCTGGTGTCATCACATATAGACTCACATCACTGTGGTTGACGATTGATGTATCACTCTGTCCTGCGCCAGCTGACTCCAATATGATGAGATCAAATTCATGCGCTTTACAAATATCGATGGCATGTTGTGCCGTAGTACTGATAGTCTTTTCACTTTCCCTCGTTGCCATTGAACGCATGTAAACGCGAGTAGAATGAACGCTATTCATCCGGATTCGGTCTCCCAGCAAAGCACCTCCAGTGCGTTTTTTAGAAGGGTCAACTGAAATCACTGCAATTGTTTTATCCGGGTACCTCTGCAAAAATCTTCTGAGAATCTCATCCGTTATGGTTGATTTTCCGGCACCGCCTGTTCCAGTGATCCCCAATACAGGAATCTTTTTTACATGTTTATTATCGGGCATATACAAACCAGCCTCAGCGAGTGTAATGCATCTGGCGATTGTGCGAATGTCCTTTTTTTCACCCCAGCTGTTTTGGATTGGTTGATCATAGGGTTGATCAAAGACCAATTTGCATCGACTGAGTAAATCAGCAATCATGCCTTCCAGTCCCATTTTTCTTCCGTCATCCGGGGAATAGATTTTCTCAATCCCATAGGCATGTAGTTTTTCTATTTCGCTGGGTAAGATTGTTCCTCCGCCTCCACCAAAAATTTTGATGTGATCACAGTCGTTTTCTCTCAGTAAGTCTTTGATGTACTGAAAAAATTCAATGTGCCCTCCTTGATATGAAGTAATGGCTATACCCTGTACATCCTCTTCAATTGCAGCCTCAACAATTTCTCTTGCACTGCGGTTATGCCCTAAATGAATGATTTCAGCGCCCATTGATTGCATGATTCTGCGCATGATATTAATGGCAGCATCGTGGCCATCAAACAGCGAAGCTGCTGTGATGATTCTGATTTTATTGGACGGATTGTGCAATACAAGCGTTTGTTTAACGAAGGTAAGGTGAATGACTTCCTCAATAAAAAAAGGTTTGTGATTTTTACTTATATAGCTTTTAAAGTAATTGGATTAAATCTGCTCCTATTTTCTTCAAAAGATGCAACTACAATGCGATGATTGACTATGTTACAATTAAGAAATTGAAAGATTAAATATCGTGCAAAATGGGGGGAGGGGTATGTTAAAAATTGTAAATCGTCAATGGCAGTGGGATAAAATTTAGTCTAAACGAGAAGAGTTTCCATAATTGACGATCAATTGGATATTTATAAAATCCAATTGAATTGATAGTCTATTGGCGCCTTAATACTGGTTCGTTCAGCAATTTTTCTAAATCGATCTGGTAGTGCCATAAGGTAGTCTCTGCTTTTTTCAGCCGCACTAGTTAGACTACAGATATTTCCAATATTCCACTCGTTAATTAAGGATTCCATTATATTGGTATAATCTATACTTGTGTATACGCCTAATCTTTGAGCGGCATCGCTAAAATGCGACCAAGTATCACCAATTTTTTGACCCTGTTGACGCATAAAATGAGCTGGCATAACTATTTTCTGACGCATCATGTATTCAAAAGCTATCATCATTTCACTCGCATCTATTTCAAATATTTTTGCAATAAAACTTTTATAGGCCTTTGCATGTCGTGCTTCGTCTGCGGCAATAACACCACAAATTTTAGACAATTGATCGTTGCCGTGCTTTTTAGCGATGGTAGCCGTTCTTCTATGTGAAATATTGGTTGCTAATTCTTGAAATGAAGTATAAACAAAATTTTTATAAGGGTCTCTAGCTGTTCCAATTTCCATACCATCTGCAATCAAGTGTTGCGTAGTAATTTCCATCTGTTTCATATTAACCCTACCGGACAAATAGATATATTTATTTAAGAGATCTCCGTGTCTGTTTTCTTCGGCAGTCCACATCCTAATCCATTTACTCCATCCTTGCGGCTCTTCTTTACTGATGCCCTCAATATCAGTTAACCAAGTTTCATACGTAGGAAGGGCTTCCTCTGTTATTATATCTCCAACCAAAACTGCCATGTAATCATAAGGAAGTTCTTTACACTGTTTTTGTATTTCTTTTATTTCATTTGTGAATTCTGGGTTATTGCTTTCCGGTAAGAAGTCAGAAGGTTGCCAATTGGTATCTATATTTTTTAAAAATAGTTCTATGACATCATCTATTTTTTGGGCTAAAAATTTCATTACTTCAATTCTCGTTGGATTCAATTTCATGTGTAAATACTTTTATTTAAGTCCGATGATGTTAATTTGAAAAAGGCGGTTTAATATTATTGTTGAAAATAAGATAATGTTCTCAGTCTCAGCTCTTTTACCTCCATGAACCTCTATTTTCTCTTCTAAACATAAAATTTGGAGGAGGGCGTTTACAAATTGCTTTTTCATCAGTTCAATAAAATATATTTACATACGGTCAAAATAAGCCACCACTTACTTCTCACGTATGAAAAACATATTGAAATCTTGCATCCTTTCACTTGGAACTCTTTTTTCACCGAATTTTTCGAGTCCTGTTTTTGCTCAACATCAACTCCTGACCACAGAATTTAGGGAAGAAATTTTCCCCCGACAGTCCCAGCACGTCCACGGCAGCAGTCTAGTGGCTTTGCCGAATGGCGACTTACTTGCTGTTTGGTTTCAGGGCTCGGGTGAACGCACAGCTGATGATGTGGTTCTGATGGGATCCAGAAAAGCAAGGGCCTCCACTACCTGGTCCGCTCCCTTTTTGATGGGAGATACCCCGGGAATTCCGGATTGCAATCCAGTGCTTTTCCTCAATGGAAAAAATGAACTCTTTCTCATTTGGATCGCTGTGCTGGGAAATCGATGGGAACAATCTATTCTTCGAGTTCGGCGAAGTTTGGAGTATTCGTCTCAAGGACCTCCTACCTGGCACTGGCAAGATAATATCCTGTTGAAACCAGGAGATGATTTTGCAGAGGAGGTGAAGTTGAAATTCAGAGATCTTCCGAATTCAGATCTGGCTTGGGCTGAATACGCTCCTGCCTATGAGCGGATGATTCATGAAGCCAGCATGGACACAAAAAAAAGAAGCATTGGCTGGATGACACGCATCAAGCCTTTGGTAGAAAATAATCGAATTGTATTGCCGCTGTATTCTGATGGCTTCAATTTTTCGTTGATGGCCATTTCTGAAGATGATGGAAACACCTGGTTTCCAAGTAAACCTCTTGTTGGGAAAGGCCCCATACAACCCGCTCTTGCCCGCAGGAAAAACGGGGAAATCGTCGCCATGCTGAGGGATTCGGGAGATGGACCTGCGAGGATTCAGCAGAGTATTTCCAAGGACAATGGTATTTCCTGGACAGCAGCGCAAAAGACCGAGTTTCCAAATACAGCCAGTGTGGAACTCTTAACCCTCAAGGATGGGCGCTGGTGGATGATTGGAAATGATATTTCCAACGGCAGGTACAGACTTGCGCTTTGGATTTCTTCTGATGAGGGAAAAAGCTGGTCGGCCCCGCGTTATCTTGAAAATGATCAGTCAAAATCCGGAAGCTTTTCTTATCCTTCACTCATCCAAGATTCAAGCGGAAAAGTTCATCTGAGCTATTCCAGTCATTTACCTAAAGGCAAAACCATCCAGTATCTTCAGCTTGATCCTGAAAAAATTTACTAGCAGCATGACAAGAAAAATACTTCACCTTTTTTTGATAGGAATCCTGTTTAACGCAGCACCAGTTCGTGCCCAGCAAAGTCCGCAGATCCATTTGGATATACGGTTCACGCAGGATTTTTCCATCAAGTATCCAGCAAAGGTTGAAGCTAGCGAACGCTTTAGTCTAGCAGTGGGAAGAAACGGAAATGTTCAGTTGGTTGAAAACGGAAAACTACTCCGACCGGCTTATGGAGCATTTCAGCAGGACGGCAAGCTTGTACCCGATCAGTCCTACTTGCCCATGAAAGACAAGCAAATCCTCGCAATCAACCATCATGAAGG
Source organism: Chitinophagaceae bacterium (assembly GCA_032110825.1). Lineage (GTDB taxonomy): Bacteria > Bacteroidota > Bacteroidia > Chitinophagales > Chitinophagaceae > Pollutibacter. Next base: position 31,732 of record JAULVY010000110.1, read on the forward strand.
TCAGTTGGTGTATCTGAGTGACAAGGCCATCTTGAGTAATGGCTGGGCAGGCGACTTGTATCTTCCACATAGATTAATGAAGGCATATGCTTTTGTTGGCGGAAAGCAAATGGATTTTGTGGTAGTGGGAACTGGGCAAATTCAATACTTGAAAAAAGGCGTAAATACCAATCCATTGCAGATCAAGCAACAAATCATTGATCTCCGGTATGATGAAAAAAGAAATCGGTTTTTGCTTCTATACAAAGATGGAATCTTGGGATTTACTCCCGAGGGAAATAAAGTGACCGAACTTTTTACCGGCCAAGGGTTAAGCTCTTTTGATTTAGACCCGACGAAAAATTTAGCGGTCGTAGGAACACATAATGGTTTCTTTACCGTGGATTTATCAGACTTCAAGCCCTCTGCACGCATCACTAAGTTGCCATGGCAGGAAATCACTGCAGTGGAAGTGGAAGGTGACGACTATTGGTTTGGAAGCAAGAAAGGAGCGTTTCGGTTAAAAAAATCAGGAGAAATATCGTACTACTTCGGTGAGCGTTGGCTACCGGGAGAGGAGGTATTTGATTTAGCTATTGAAGGAAATGAAGTGCATATCCTAACTGAAAACGGAATGGGTACGGTTATTTTTCAGGAAATGACTCTGGCTGAAAAAGCAAAGCTGTTTGAAGATCAAGTTCGGAAGATGCATATTCGGCATGGCTTCAATGCCTCCCTTCAACTTAGTGAAAAAGGAAAGCTTCCCACGGGCAGGCTCAAAGATTCTGATAATGATGGGTTGTGGACTTCAATGTATCTGGCAGGAGAGGCTTTTCGGTATGCAGTGACAGGTTCTAAAGATGCTTTAGCCAATTGCAAAGAATCTCTTCTTGCTATGGAGCGACTGTACACCGTCAATCCGCTGAAAGGTTTCCCTTCACGCTCCTTTGAAAGAAGCGGGTACATTGAGCAATTAGATGATCCGGATCGTTGGCAGCATGCTACCGATCCCGAGTGGGATTGGAAAGCGACCACCAGCAGTGACGAGGCGATAGGGCATGTATTTGTCTTCGGGGTGCTGGCCGAACTCGTTGAGGATCCTTGGATCAAATCCAAATCCATTGAATTGTTGGAAAGCTTGATGGATCATATTGTAAGAAACAACCTGTACTTAATTGATTTTGATGGAAAGCCTACTCTTTGGGGGAAGTGGCATCCGGATTATGTTAATGGGTTTCCCACCCAGATTGGAGACCGAAAACTGAATTCTTCCAACATCGTTGCTATGCTTCAGACGGCATTTCATTTTACAGGAAAAAAGATCTACAAAGACAAAGCCTATGAGTTGATGGAAAAACACGGGTACCTTAAAAATTTGATGCGTCCCATGTCTGAGATTGGCGAGGCAGGTGATGGAAGCGGAGATTTGAGCAAACTGCTTTCCGATGCATGGAACCATTCTGACGATGAAATGTATTTCCTGGGTTATTGGGGTTTGTATCGATATGCGTTTACACCAGAGTTGAAAGAGAAATACAAAAAAGCGATTGTAGATCATTGGCAAGCAGAGCGTCCTGAGAAAGAGGCTTTATGGAATATTTTTACCGCCATGGTACAGCCGGAAAACTTTGATCTTGATGAATCGATCTGGTTTTTAGAAAGACATCCCATAGACCTGATTGATTGGCAAACGCAAAACAGCCATCGACAAGACCTTGAACTCCTCTCCCCAAATTTTAGAAGGCAGACTACAACCAATGTTTTGCCACCATCAGAAACGCGGATAGCCCGACATAATGCCAATCGATTTACATTGGATGGAGGAAGCCAAGGTTTAACTGCCTACAGCGCAGGGGATATCTGGCTCTTACCTTACTGGCTCGGCAGGTATCTCAAGGTGATTCGATAGGCATTGAATAATAAAAAAGAGCTGTGTTATTTCGCAACTCTTTTAAATCAAGCTTTTCTAAATTACGAAAGTTGCAATCATTTCAACTTTCGAAAAAGGTTTATATTGTATGATGGTATAGGGTATAAAAAACGTATTGGAAAAATTTTAAAACAAGAAAAAGGCGCAGTAAAATTAATTAATACCAGCCCGTTATGCCGATAATCAAAAACGAGTTGAATACCAGAGAATGATCAGACACAATCTTG
>JAULVY010000111.1:0-5638 GCA_032110825.1 Chitinophagaceae bacterium
CCCAATGTAAACTTTGCAATGAGAACAGCTCCTGCTTCTTTTAAGCGGAGGTATACATAGGAATCTTCATCGATGGATTGATTCTTATAGGGTGCTGCACCCCAGGTGGTTTGGGTTCCTTTAACGGTAAATAAATCTTTGAGGCCATAAGGAATTCCATGAAGGGGACCTCTATCCATTCCTTTGGCTAATTCTTCGTCTGCTTTTTTTGCCTGTTCCATGGCAATGGGTTCTGTAGTGCTTACTACACATTGCAGGCTATCTCCAAATTTTTTTATTCTATCCAAGAAAAATGAGGTGAGTTCAACTGAAGTAATGGATTTATTTCTCAGCAGCGAACCCAATTGATGAATGGAATAGAATGCTAACTCGTTTTTGTTTTCGGGCAGTTTAATTTTTTTTGTGTAGCTCCATTTGATTTTGGTCTGTTTGGCATTGTCAGGATTCAGCTTTTGCATCATACTCATGTTCACGCTGTTGTTGAGTGGAAGCAGGTGCATTTTTTGATAGTCGATTATATTATCCCGAAGATCCGGAAGCATCATATCTACTTCTTTATCGGTGAATTTTAGGTTCAACAATTTTGCAGTGTTGTGAACGTCTGTTTTTACAATTGAGTCTTGCGCCTGAATAGAATGTAGGCTAATGAATAGCAATACGAGTGATATTCTCATCATTGAATTAAGTTATGAACCAATGTTTCTTTTGATATAGGTAGAGTAGTCGGGAATTTTACACGTATATTCTTCATGCATCAGTGGGGAGGTAAACAGAAAATCAGCAGTTGCCCTATCACATGCAAAAGGAATATTCCAGGTAACGGCTAGGCGGAGTAAAGCTTTGATATCTGGATCGTGGGGTTGGGCTTCCATGGGATCCCAGAAAAAAATCAGCGCATCCACTTCACCCTCGGCGATTAAAGCTCCGATTTGTTGATCTCCACCGAGTGGACCGCTTAGTAATTTTTTTATGGGGCGATCCAATGCCGTTTCCAACAGTTTCCCTGTTGTTCCTGTTGCTACTAGCTCATGGCGTGCTAGGGTAGTTTTGTTGTACATAGCCCAGTCGATCAATTCATTTTTTTTATTGTCGTGTGCCACCAGTGCGATGCGTTTTCTGGGATTTAGCTTTCGATTTTTTTGCATGTAGTAAACTTGGAGTGAAAGTAAATAAAAAACCGCATCCCGAATGTTCGGAGTGCGGTTTCAATCAAGCAGCAACTGCATTAAACTGCCTGTATTTCTTTAATTTTTTCTCTGATTTTTCCTTCGATCTCGTTGGCCAGTTCAGGGTTATCCGTCATCAGTTGTTTTACTCCATCTCTTCCTTGTCCCAGTTTATCGTTGTTGTAGCTGTACCAGCTACCGCTTTTTTGAACAATTCCAAGTTCAACACCCATGTCAATGATTTCACCCGTTTTGGAAACTCCCTCACCAAAAATGATATCGAATTCTGCGGAACGGAATGGCGGTGCGACTTTGTTCTTAACTACTTTAACCTTCACGCGGTTACCAATAGCTTCTTCACCGTCTTTGATTTGAGCCGATCTGCGAATATCCAATCGCACAGAAGCGTAAAATTTAAGTGCGTTACCTCCTGTTGTGGTTTCGGGGTTTCCGAATATCACTCCAATTTTCTCGCGAAGCTGGTTGATGAAGATGCAAATGGTATTGGTTTTGCTGATGGTGGCTGTAAGTTTTCTCAATGCCTGGCTCATCAATCTCGCGTGCAATCCCATTTTGCTATCTCCCATTTCTCCTTCCAGTTCACTTTTAGGGACCAAAGCGGCAACCGAGTCGATGACTACTACATCGATAGCACCCGATAGGATTAGGCGGTCAGCGATTTCAAGAGCCTGCTCACCATAATCTGGTTGTGAGATGAGTAGGTTATCCACATCCACTCCTAATTTTTTGGCATATCCGCTGTCGAATGCGTGTTCTGCATCAATGATGGCACAAACACCGCCCTTTTTTTGCGCTTCAGCAATGACGTGAATAGCAATTGTTGTTTTACCCGAGCTTTCCGGTCCGTATATTTCTACAATCCTGCCTTTGGGCAGACCGCCTATTCCGAGTGCACTGTCTAACCCAATGGACCCGGTTGAGATTACCTCTATTTGAGACTCTCCTTTTTCATTCATCATCATGACGCTGCCCTTTCCGTAATCTTTCTCGATCTTATCCAGCGTGAGTTTCAGCGCTTTTAGTTTTTCGTTATTTGACATGGTTTAAAAGATTTAAGGCTGTAAATATAGGGAGGGTTTTTTAATTAAACTAATAAATTTAGCATTTTTTACACTAAAAATATTAGTGTTTTAACGGAAAGTTGAAAAGAAAAAACCCTGCTATATAGAAATATAGCAGGGTAGACATGAGAAAACAAACAAGAAATTCCGGCAAGCTACCGGTGACAAAAATCTTTTTTCAAGGTAATGAGTTTTTTCAATTCAGCCTCAACTAATTATTGACATTTCTAAACCCAGTAAATCAGTTTGGAATAAGCCCTTTATATTTGTGCATTCTAATGACCATTTAAAAACCAAAGATGAAAATGAAATTATTAGCATTGCCGTTGTTTCTCAGCCTCTTTCTTTTTTCGTGCGTGAGTTCAAAGAAATTTCAGGCTTTAACCAGTAAATACTCCAGTCTGAACGAGCAATTGATTTCATCTCAAAAAGAAACCAAGGCTTGTAGAGACGAAAAAGCTGAACAAGACAGACTCCGTGCCATTGCTGATGCCCAGCACGAAGCACAATTGGCAGCTCTAAAGGATCAAAACGAATTCTTGAAAAAGAATAATAATCAAGCCTTGAAGCAGTTGGAAGATTTATCCGTTATTTCCTCTTCTCAGGCTGAAAGCATCAAAAAATCATTGGATAACATAGGAGCTAAAGATGCATATATCCAATCCATTCAACAGGCAGCATCCAGAAAAGATTCTTTGAATATGGCATTGGTCATGAATTTGAAAGGAGCTATTGGTGACTTGAACGATCAAGATGTAAATATCAAAGTGGACAAGGGTGTTGTGTATGTTGATATTTCAGATAAGGTACTTTTCAAAACCGGAAGCTTCGATCTAAGCGATAAGGCAAAAGGGATTTTAGGGAAAGTTGCTTTGGTGTTGAAAAATCAACCGAATATAGAGTTCATGGTTGAGGGGCATACCGACAATGTGGCGATGAAAGGCGATAAAGACTTGATGGACAACTGGGATTTGAGTGTTAAACGTGCAACCACGATCGTGCGCATGTTCCAAAAACAATATGGAATGAATCCTGCCAACATGGTTGCTGCAGGAAGGGCGGAATATCGCCCAATAGCCGATAACTCAACCGAAGCTGGACGAGCTTCAAACCGCAGAACACGTATTGTGATTCTTCCTGAATTGGATCAGTTCTTTAAGTTGTTGGAGAGGAAGGGGTAAGAGTAGGAAGAAGGGAATAGGGAATAGGGAATAGGAAAGCGAAAAAAAATAAAAGGGAGCAGAGGTGGGTTTGAACCAAATTCTGCTCCCTTTGTAATTCCCTATCCCCTATCCCCTATCCCCTATTCCCTATTCCCTATTCCCTATTCCCTATTCCTCAACTCACCTTCGTAGCCTGTCTAGCCAATAATTTCCACTCTCCTTTTTCTTTTTTGAAAATCAACAAAACATGCAGATGGATTTCTCCCTGCACACCCTTATTCAGGGTTGAGCCGTCTAACCGGTGTCTTACAATGGTATGATCATCTACAACAGAAATGGTTTGATTGGAAATGTTGATGGTAACAAAATTCGATTGTCCATTGGTTAACGCTTCCACAAACGCTTTCTTATCTTCAACCAAGCCGTTGGAATGACCGTAACTTAATTTGTCTGATGCTATCCATTCTAAATCTGATTTTTTCCCAGACTCCAATGCTTTAACCAAAAATGCAGCTGCAGCCTCAACAGCTTTCTCTTCTTTTGATTGAGCTAAACTTGTAAAACCCAATTGTAGAAGAATCAAAGAAATGATAAGTTTTTTCATGTTACTATTTTAAGGGGTGATGGTTTCAAATTCTCCGGTGGCTTTATTTTTCCTTACATTATTCGCTTCAAATATTTTTCCATTCATAGCAACATAAACACCATGCGGCATTGCCTGAACAAATGCTAATGCACTCCCCAAATTAAATAAACCATCTGAACTGCCAAATTTATAGGGCACCATAGCTCCGGTTAGAACAATGGTTTTATGTTTTACTTGTTGAGAAAGTACCATTGCTGTTTCAGGCATGGTATCGGTACCGTGTGTAATGAGAATTCTATCCTCCCTTGCTTCATTGCATGCAGATGCAATTTTTGCTCTGTCTTTTTCTTGCATGTCTAAACTATCAATCATCATCAAGGTAGTCATCTCTAAATTTAACTTCGATCTCCCCAGCCTTAGCATTTCATGCAAGTGGGTGTCTTTAAAATACAAGTCACCATTCAACTCATTGTATTCCTTGTCAAAGGTTCCTCCAGTTACCAGTATACGAATTGCCATTGTTTGGTTTTAATACCAATTTAAAACATTATAACCCGTATGAAGCATATGTAAGTAGAAGATCAAAAAATGTTTAACTTTTCAACTCAAAACCAATAAATCTTGAAGTACTTCTTCGTTTTTCTTTCAATTTTTTTAATCTCAGTTTGTCTCCAAGCTCAGGTTGAGCCTGATCTCATCATTACAAATGGTCGAATTGTGGATGGAACAGGTAACTCCTGGTATCGTGCAGATATAGCCTTAAAGGGGGATCGAATTCTTTCCATTGGGAAAAATTTGTGTGCTCGTTTCCCCAAGGCTCAAATTCTAAATGCATCCAATAAAATTGTATCACCGGGGTTCATTGATGTCCATGCTCACATCGAAGGGAGCATATTCGAGCGCCCCACAGCCGACAATTATATTTACGATGGTGTAACAACGGTGGTTACCGGAAACTGCGGTTCCGGAGCAGATGATATTGCAGATTTTCTTGCAAAAATTGATAGCACCAAAACATCCATCAATGTAGCTACACTCGCTGGTCATAATACCATCAAGCGGTTGGGAATGGGACTTGAAAACCGAGTGCCTACTGTTGAGGAAATGAAAAAAATGGAAGATCTAACTGCAGAGGCTATGCGTGATGGGGCAGTTGGACTTTCAACGGGCTTGATTTATTTGCCCGGAATGTATTCCTCTACTGCTGAAATCATAGCGCTGGCAAAAGTAGCATCCCGTTTTGGTGGAGTATATGCTTCACATATGCGCTATGAAGGAACAAAAGTGAACGAGGCGATTCAAGAAACCCTCACAATTGGAAGGGAAGCGAATATCCCTGTTCAGATCTCTCATTTTAAAGTGACTGGCAAAAGCAATTGGGGACGATCCTCCGAAACCCTAGGGATGGTTGAATCAGCACGAAAAGAAGGATATGATATTACCATCGATCAATATCCATATACAGCAAGCAGCACCAATCTTGCTGTGCGTGTTCCGGATTGGGCTTTGGAAGGGGGGTTGGATTCTTTACGCGTGCGGATTAATGATCCCTTGCTGCGCAAAAAAATTTTAACCGGGATGAAAGAAGCTCAGAAAAGGGATAACCAAAAAAATTACAGCTATGCAGTAGTAGCTTCTTAT
>JAULVY010000112.1:0-3977 GCA_032110825.1 Chitinophagaceae bacterium
TTTTGTTTAAGATCGTTTCGAATATCATCCAAATCTTCAAACAGTTTTAATCCGTAGAGCTGAATCACGGTTTTTGTGAATTGGTAGAGCACAGGAGAGTCTGTTTTCAGATGAATGAATCCATTTGGCTTTAGGAATTGCTGGTATTTGCGAAGAAAGGCAGGATGAGTTAATCTTTTCTTTGCTTTTGAAATGCGCAGTTGAGGATCTGGGAATGGGATCCAGATTTCACTGACTTCAGAGGAAGTAAAATAATCATTGATCATTCCAATTTGCGTTCTTAAAAAAGCCACGTTATTCAATTGCATATCTATGGCTTTTTTAGCACCAACCCAAATGCGATTTCCTTTTACATCTACGCCGACAAAATTCTGATCAGGATAGAGGTTGGCAAGTCCGATCGAGTACTCTCCCTTACCACATGCAAGCTCTACTGTAATGGGATTGTGATTCTTAAAAATAGTATGCCAGTTTCCTTGCATGTTTTTGGGGTATTCCAATACATGTTGGAATTGAGCTATTTCAGCAAATCGTTTTAATTTCTTTTGTCCCATGAATTTGCAAAGTTAATTCAACCGCTTTGAAATAGAATAACACCTTTCTCTTTATGTTATTCTCACTTGTTGTGGTTTTACGACGAGGATAGTTTTACCTCGTTATTTATTTATTCTTTAACCTTTAAAATGAGTGTTATGAAAAAAATGATTTTCTCGATTTTGTTTGTCGCTGTCAGTTTTGTGAGTATGGCCCATGAAAAAATGGTTCAACCCGATTGTTCTGTCACCATGAAAGGCATGATTGATTTAGGTCCCATTGCAGTGGAAGTGAGTTGCACCACAACAGCCAGTACTTGTGATCAGGCTACAAGCAAAGCATTGACATGCTTAAAATCTGCTTTGAACACCATGCGTGCCATTATTCTTTAATTCTGGGGTATGGTGAAATGGATGATTTTAATGAGTATCATGCTTTTGTTGTTTGAGCTTGCCATTGGGCAGAATGCAACCACCTATGTGTATCAATGCAAGTTTAACAAAGGCTATGACCGTACAGATGATTTCAGGGAATATGAGGGTCGCTTGATTATTCAGGGTGATCAGAGTTTATTCACCATGAAAGAAATGGGAATCCATCATTCGTCGTTGCAGGATAACAGTATTGATTTGAGTCCGGATAGCTTGTTTACGGTTATCAAAGACCATGAATCACTCAGCTTGCTGTTTCAGTTTTCTGATTTCAATCAGCGAAGCAGTTGGTATGCGGATACCTTATTTCCTATGGAATGGGAGGAGTTGGATGAGAATAAAATGATCGAGGGCATACCGTGTCGGAAAGCGGTAGCTGACTTTAGGGGGAGAAAGTATACGGCGTGGTATGCTCCCTCGATCACCAACTCAGACGGTCCATGGAAATTGGGTGGTTTACCCGGATTGATATTGGAAGCGTATGATGAAGAAAAGCAATGGCATGTTGTTTTTCGTTCGGTGATTCAGTGCGGAGGAATAGATCAGAATATGTTTAATCGACTGATTCAATCCAGGCTCCCCGACTATCGTACATACCTGAGTTACCTGCAAAAGGCATATCAACGTTTGGTATTGAGTATGGGTGGGTCAGAAGCAGGCTCTTGCGTAGGTTGCGAAGCACAGCCTCAAATGAAGCTCTTTACATGGGAAAAGTCGTTTTGATTTTTTGGAATGTATTTGTTTATGTACCGATTATCATTTGTGCACAAACAACTGAACTACCTGAGATACAAATCAAGAGGCGCATATTGAAGTATTCCGAAAAAGGGGATACACTTGAATTCAAATCCATTGATTACAACCAAAAAAACACGTTCAAACTTTCATCTTTGTTGGAAGGGATGCCTGGGTTTCGTGTAGATGAAAGTGGACGTGTTTTTTTTAATGGCAAAGAAGTTCAGCGCGTATTGATTAATGGGGAAGATATCTCAGGTGATCACTATGCAGTACTGATAAAAAATTTAAGAGCTGGGGTAATTGAGAAAGTTCAACTGGTTAAAAAATTCGAGCCAAATCGATTGATGAAAGCTGTACGGCAATCCGATCATGTTGCAGTGAATCTTGTGATTAAGAAAGAGTTTCTAGGTAAATTAAGTGGTAGTGCTGAAGGAAGCATTGGCTACAAAAATGGAAGTCTTCATACTGAGAACATTTTACTTAAACGAAAAGTAAAAACGATCGGTTTTGCTGAAGTTTCAGGGAGAGGGTTGATCAGCATGTCGAGTATCCCTGAAGTAAAACATACTCCTCAAGAAATTCGAGGTCCTCTAAAATTTCCTATATGGACGGATTATTTCCTAGTGGATATACCGCTGCCTCTTCACTATTTTGGTCAGCATGGTAGTGTATGGGCTGGAATTCATTTTCGATCCGCGAAGGCGGATGAGTTCATACTTCGATTTACAGCAAAGGGGGTTCAATTTGATTTAAGTAGGGATGAAATTTTAAATTTTCAAGCCTTAAATCGATTTCAGCAAAAAAATCGAAGTGAGCGAGTTGGTGGTTTGGAGCAGTATTTGAATTTGGATTGGAAGATTGATAGGGGGAAGACGTGGGTGATTAAAAACAATCTTGAATTTAAAAATAACAGATTGCATTATGATGCGCGTGAACATACAACTGGAATTTTAAATCTTGATCAACAGATAGTTCAATATAATTATGAGCGTGGACTTCGGGTTACAAATTCTTATTCGCGATTACTCTCTACTTCTTCTGTTTTAATTTTTGAGCATCAGCTTAGCGTACAGGGGTTATCTGGAAATAGCGAATTGCAAAGAAAGCTTATCAATGAACATGATTCATCGGCTGAGCACATCGATCAGTATCTACAATTGAATTCTTGGAATGAACACATAGAGTTGAAGTGGATGCATACGGGACATCGACTAAAAACAACTGCAGGAGTACGTGCCGATTATTATAACGCCAGATTTTCAATCAATCAGGAGGAACAGTCTTTAAACCAGGCTAAAGTTATAGGATATGGTACGTGGGGATTGAAATTGCATAAGCGGGTACTGACTGAAGTTCGACTGGCATTGGGAGGAATTGGGTATGCATTGCAGGATAATAAACGAAATCAAGGTTTGATGTATGGTGTACAATATTCAATATCCTATCAACCAAAGGCTGTTTCCAAATGGTTTCAGGAGGCGGAGTTTAAAAAATCAGGATTCGATCTTCCTTTTTATTATACAGGCTCATTTTTAAATGCACAAGGAGTAAAGCAGATTGGAAATGGAGCTCCAGTATTACCATCACAGTTTATCTGGACAGCTGGTTACATGAGGTTTAATCTGCATAGGGGTTTTTCCTATCGGGGATTGGTGCAGTTTAGTCGGGGTACTCAAATTCAAGTATTGGGACTGAATTGGAAAGACGGGTTTGAGGAGTTGCTTGCGTTGACAGCAGATCAGCAAATTTTAGTAAATGGGAATTTACAAGTTGATCAATTTATATTTCCTTGGCGATCTAAATTGAGTGTGGGGTTAGGGTATATGCGGATGGTACAGCCTTTTTCATTTGAGCGTATTTGGATAGAGCAGCGTTTGAAGCAAGTTCAGCCCAGTATTGAATTAATAACGCAATGGAAGAAGCGATTGAATTTTAAGTTCAATTGGAATTCAGGTCTTTCCATTGCACGGCAGCAAAATCAGGATAGATCTACAACTCGTATATGGAATTCAAATTGGGCAGTATCTATGGATCTAAAGCCTATAGATAAGATGAAGATTGCAATTCAGTATAAGCTTATTGATACTGATGCGATGGATAAAAATTTACATCTGCTTAATGCTGAGCTTAGATATACCATGGGTAAAAGGATCAATGCAGGTTTTATGCTCTTGAATGCTTTGAATTATAAATCCTATGCTCGAGTTGATATTAGTCGGGGTACTTATTTTATTCAGCATCAACGTTTAGTCGGCCGACAGGCATTATTGCGAT
>JAULVY010000113.1:0-19291 GCA_032110825.1 Chitinophagaceae bacterium
CAATTTCTGAACGGATACCCATGGGAAGATGGGGCAAGCCAGAGGATTTTAAAGGTCCGATTGTTTTTCTAGCATCTGATGCCAGTAATTATGTAAGTGGTGAAATTCTTACCGTAGATGGAGGATGGATGGGGCGTTAGGGGATACAAGGGAATAGTGAATAGGGAATTGAGAATAGAGATTAATTTAAAAGGGAGTAGCTGACCCAAAATCAACTACTCCCTTTTTTATAAACTAACTTTTCCCTTGTATTCCCCCTATTCCCTGTTCCCTATTCCCTATTCCCTTGTATTTCTCTATTCCCTAATATTCCCCCTAGCTTTTCTCACCTATTTCTTCCCACGCAATTCAAATCTTCAAACGCCACTTTCAATCTCGCTATAAAAGTTTCTTCTCCTTTTCTCAACCAAACCCTTGGGTCGTAGTATTTTTTATTCGGCTTATCAGCTCCTTCTGGATTTCCCAACTGGGCCTGCAGATAGGCCTCATTTTTCTGGTAATTCTTTAATACACCTTCCCAGAATGCCCATTGCAAATCCGTATCGATATTCATTTTGATGGCACCATATCCAAGGGCTTCTCTGATCTGGTTTTGGGGTGACCCGCTGCCACCATGAAATACAAAAAATACAGGCTTGGAAGAAGCAGTATTGAATTGTTTTTGAATATAGTCCTGCGAGTTTTTTAAAATTTCTGGTCGCAATTGAACGTTGCCTGGACTATACACGCCATGCACATTTCCAAAGGCAGCTGCCACCGTAAACAGATCACCTACTTTACTCAACTGTTCGTAGGCGTGAGCCACATGTTGAGGTTGCGTATAGAGCTTATCGTTTTCTACATCTGAATTATCAACTCCATCTTCTTCACCACCCGTAACTCCCAATTCAATTTCAATTCCCATTCCCAATGGAGCCATTCTCTTGTAATAGGCAACCGATGTTTCTATGTTTTCTTCTAGGGGCTCTTCGCTTAAATCCAACATATGGGAACTGAAAAGAGGTTGACCTTTTTCTTTCTTGTATTGTTCGCCTGCATCAATCAAAGCGCTGATCCACGGCAACCATTTTTTTGAAGCATGGTCGGTGTGCAAAACAACGGGTACTCCATAGTGCCTGGCAACATTATGAATATGCAGTGCTCCTGAAATTGCACCAGATATATTGGCTTGAAGAGCATCGTTTGGCATTCCTTTACCTGCGATGAATTGAGCTCCTCCATTTGAAAACTGGATGATGACAGGCGAATTGACTGCTGCAGCAGCTTCCAACGTTGCATTGATGGTATCGGTGCCTGTCGTATTTACTGCAGGCATTGCAAATTCATTTTCTTTAGCATCTTGATAAAGTGCTTTTAATTCCTCTCCATGTAAAACGCCTGCTTTGTATTTGCCCATAAAATTTTTTTAGCACCGCGAAGTTCGCGATTTTTCTTTAAAGATGATGTAGATGATGCTTCTGATTTGGAAGTTGCTTTTACGAAAGCATATTATTTAAAAAGCTCTTGAATACAGGTGAATGAAAATAATAAAAGGGATGCCAAAAGGATCTTTTTCATGTTGTTAAGGGATGTTGATCTTCTAAGTTAACTTTTTTACTTCATTCAGAAGTTCTCTTGCCCAGGTATGACACGCTCTGGCTCTTCTAATGGGTTATTTTTCCAATCCTTTTCGTATTTCACAAACCACGAGAGCCAGATGCTTCGGGAAAGGCGCATGAACAAAGGTTGCATTAAAATCATCAACACTGCATTGGTTCCCATCCACCAAAAAAAACGGGAATCGTCTAAAGAAAATCCAATCAGTACCCACCAGGCAACTAAAGTGGAAACACTGAATGCCACCGTTAGCGCATAACTCACATATCCAGTTCCGTAGTAAAATCCTACTTCAATTTCCGTGGGTTGTCCGCATACCGGACATTTTTCATTCATTCTTGTGAACTCACCAAGCTTATATGCATTTTTTGAACTGAAGATGTCGCCTTGTCTGCAACGTGGACATTTATTATTGAGTATGCTGTAAAAGTATGTGCTCTTTATTCCGGGCATCATTCAAATTTGGTGCAAGTTAATTTTTTAATGTGTAAGCGTATGTGACAAAAGTCGCTTCTCAAAGCACTTCAGCAAGCTTTTCCATTTTAATGCTTCTTGAACCTTTGATGAGAATAGTGCTGTGTGTTGGGAGATTCTTTTTTAGCCACTCGCTGGCATCTTCACTTGATTTGAAATACCGGTAGGGATGATTTGTTTTTTCAAAGTCGCCACCTACCAAGACTACCTGCTTCATTTTATTTAGAACCAATAGATCCACAATATGTTGATGTTCTTTGATTGAATCTTCTCCTAGCTCCATCATCGCTCCCAGCAGAAAATACTTATGAGGTGCTGGTTGTTTAATTAAGTTATCGATAGCAGCCTGCATGCTGTTTGGATTTGCATTGTAGGCATCTAGAATAATGGTGTTTTTATTTTTCTTTATCAATTGTGATCTGGCATTATCTGGTTGATATGCTTCAATAGCGTTGCGTATCATTGCAAAGGGGATTCCAAAATAATTGCCAACACAAATCGCTACATCGATATTGGGTTTGTTGTATGCTCCTGCTAATCGTGAAAATATTCTTTGCTTTCCCCATGCTGAATTTTCTATTTCCAGTGCCAGCAGAGGATCGTTTTGAAATACGCTTGATCTAAAGCTGCCTTTGGGTTGACCGTACCAGATAATTTGTTTTATGGACTGGCTCATTCCCATGAGATAATCCAATTCGCAGTTTACAAAGGCAGTACCTTGGGTTGAGGAAATAAAATCAAACAATTCACCCTTCCCTTTACGAATTCCTTCTACTCCTCCAAATCCTTCCATGTGCGCTTTTCCGCAATTGGTAATGATTCCATGTGTTGGTTGTGCTATCTCGCAATAAGAAGCTATTTCCTTTTGATGATTGGCTCCCATTTCGATGATGGCCATTTCAGCATCCTCTTTGATAGACAACAACGTAAGGGGTACACCAATGTGGTTGTTGAGGTTTCCTTTGGTGGTATATGTTTTGTATTGAGATGATAAAACAGCATGAACCAGTTCTTTGGTTGTGGTCTTTCCATTGCTGCCTGTAATGGCGATAAAAGGAATTTGAAATTGGCTGCGGTGATGTAGTGCAAGTTTTTGAAGTGTTGTTAATACATCTTCTACATGGAAAATATTTTCGCCTTCTTTTCCGATGTGCTCATCCACTACTATTCCAGCAGCACCGTTTTCAAGTGCCGCCAACGCAAATTCATTTCCATTGAAATTTGGACCTTTTAATGCAAAGAAAATTTCCCCTGCCGCGAGTTTACGGCTATCGGTTTGAATACGTGGAAATTGTTTGAATAGGGAGTATAATTTTTCGATTTCCATGGTTCAAATATACTACCACATTCTTCTTTGATTATGGATATCAATGATATTGAATAAAAAAACCCCCTCGGAAAGAGGGGGTTTGTATAAAAGTTGTGTTTGTTATTTCTTCCTGGTGTTTTGTCTGCGCGTACTGAAGTGCATACCATTCTTGAATCCATTTCCTTCTTGACTTCCAAAGCGATCCATTGCGCATCTGAAACCTATCGTAGAAGTTGCCTGATCTTCTTCTAGATGTCTCCTTGTGCCAGGGCTCAGCCAATAATAGCGATCATCCCAGCTACCACCTTTGTATACTCTAGATTTATCGCTGATCAAAGTGCTTGAACCATAATTGTACATCGCCATAGAAAGGGAGTCGCCATCTAAGTAGTTGATCACATCCGCTTTTTGGTAGTTTCTGCGATTTTTCAAATCATCCTGGGATACCTTAACTGTTTTCACCCTACCGATGCTATCGCGCTGAAATTCACCATTTTCGTCTTTTTCTAACTTGGTAAAGACGTTACCTCTGTATGGGTTAAGATCGTCAACATCTTTACCAGACATCGGACGATATACATCAGCAACCCATTCGTTAACGTTACCCGACATATTATATAGTCCAAATCCGTTTGGATAAAATGCTTCTATTGGTCCGGGTATAGCCGAATTATCGTTCAAACCACCTGCAATACCCATCATATCGCCATTGCCTCTTTTGAAGTTGGCCATGTATTTACCTTGCCAGCTTCCGTAACGGTTATCACGAAGACCATTAACGTTATGCGACCAGGAGTACACTTGTTTATTCATAATCAGTTCTTCCCCTCTTTTACCTTCTTTTCTCTTTACGTTCGGGTTCTGATTGATGTATCCCAATGCCGCATATTCCCATTCCGCTTCTGTTGGAAGTCGGTATTCGGGGAGAAGAATTCCATCTTCTATTTTGGTATACGATCTAGGTCGGCCATTTTCATCAAGCAGAGGAGATTTTTTGTTTCTTGCTGCTTGGGTAGTGTATAGGCCTAATAAGTATGATTTTGTTGTAAAGTTCTCTTCTCCCTGACCCTGCATCGTCTTGAGTTGATTGGGGTTAGCGAGTCCTTTTTGAACCAAAAGAAGCTCATTTACACGATTTCCTCTCCAAATACAGAAATCATTAGCCTGTCTCCACGAAACTCCCACTACAGGGTAATTATTATAGGATGGGTGTCTAAAGTAATATTCGACCAAAGGCTCATTAGCAGCCAATTCACTTCTCCAAACCAAGGTATCAGGCTTTGCGCCATTTACAACGGCTTCATACATGGGGTCGTCAAAGGTTCTTTCAATCCAGTTGAGGTACTCCCTGTAATGGATATTGGATACTTCTGTTCTGTCTATATAAAATGAAGAAACGGTAACTCTTCTGGGAACGTTATTCCAGTCTCCCATTAGGTCTTCGTCAGCTGCACCCATGGTAAAGGTTCCTCCCTGAACGAAAACAAGACCAGGTCCAGTCTCTTGTTCTCTAACAGGCGATTTAAAAAATCCGCCCTGATTTTTATCGTTATAATTCCAGCCGGTCATGCTTGATCTTTCAAACTTCTTTTTGCCAAAAGGAAGACCTCCTTTACAGGCACTAAAAAGAACCACAACCGAAAGCAAATACAAAAGGTTTCTCATGATGAACATGTTTAATTATCCGTTCCACTTAAACGAGCAAATGCCTTTAATATTGCATTTGCTCTTGAAAGGAACAAGAACAAATGTAAGCGTTAAAATAAATACATTCAATGGTTTAAGAAGTCAAATATGTTTACTAAATGCTAAATTTGTTAACAGCCTTTTATGAAAAGATGGACCGTTTTCGTTGTTTTGATGGGGATCGTCCTTATTGCTCACGGGCAACGTGTATATGCTCCTCAATCAATACTTTCTGAGGGGCAATGGGTAAAAATTTCGATTTCAGGTCCCGGTATTTGTAAAGTTTCGTACTCTCAACTCAAAAAATGGGGATTGGGGTCGGATATTGCTTCTGCCTCTATACAGTTATTTGGAAACGGTGGGCAGGTGCTTTCAGAGAATACATCTGGGAGGTATATCGACGATTTAAGGGAGAATGCCATTGAAGTGATTGATGGAGGGGACGGTAAGTTGGATGGGGACGACTATTTTCTTTTTTATGCTTCTGGTCCAAATCGCTGGGTATTTGACTCAATTCAACGCTCATTTATCTTTTTAAAAAATCCTTACTCGAACAAGGCTTACTATTTCATTCGGGTAAATGGTGCAAATGGATTGCGTATTTCAGAAGAGAATTCTGCAGGGCAGCCGACTGTTTATTTTGATAAATATGATGATCGGTTTCGATATGAAAAGGATAGTATTAATTTTTTAAAAAGCGGAAAAGAGTGGTATGGAGAATTGATTGGCTCTTCATCCGCAGGGATATCCGGGCGCGCCTTTACCATACCTTGGCCATCTGTTCTATCCGGTTCAGAGGCTCGGTGGGTTAGTGAAGTGGTTGGACGAAGTTTTGATCAACCCAATTTAATTTCTATGAAAGCCAATGGAAATGCTGTGGGTGCACATAGCACAGCGCCCTTGTTAGGTAATCTATTGGAGCCAGTTGCTAATGTGAGCCGCGTTTCCTCCAGTTTTTCTCTCAATACATCCAGGTTACAACTGGATTATGCCTTTACCTCAGGAAGTATAAATGCCCAAGCCTGGCTAAACTGGTTTGAAGTATTTGCTCAGCGGCCGTTGGATTTTTCTGGGCAAAAGCAAATGGAATTTCGATTGATTGAATCCGTGTTCATTCAACAGCCAGCCGGATTTCAACTTAAAAATGCAACTGCTTCCACGCGAGTTTGGAATATTACATACCCAGAAAAACCAAACAAAGTAAAGTCAGAGGTATTTGTAAATGCTTTGCGTTTTCCTATTTCATCTGGAGTAATGAGCGAATTCATTGCTTTTGAACCAAGTTCAGCTTTGGAAGTTGAGTTTGAAGGAAAGGTGGTCAATCAAAATTTACATGGTTTGGGATTCTATGAGATCGTAGTGATTTCAGATCCTCTTTTACGAGCTGAAGCAAACCGGTTGAGTACATTTCACTCGTCGCGTGGCCTTAAGGGAATTGTTATTGATCCTTTTCAGATTTACAATGAATTTTCTTCAGGTGCTGTTGATCCTGGGGCATTCAGGGATTTCATGAAAATGCTATATGATCGGGCGGGTAGTGATATTTCAAAAAGGCCCAAGTATCTTTTGCTGTTTGGCGGAGCATCGTATGATTTTCGAGGAAACAATTCCAAACAAAAAAATGCAGTGCCTTCGTATCAAACAGAGTCCTCTCTTGATCCACTTACCTCATATGTTACGGATGATTTTTTTGGGTATTTAGATGATGGCGATAATATCAATGGAAATTTGCCTGCTCCATTGTTGGATTTAGCCATAGGTAGAATTCCGGCCCGCACACCCGTACAAGCTAGAGCAGCAGTTGATAAAATTATCGGCTACCACGATCCCAAAACATTAGGCAATTGGAGGAGTCGCGTTACGTTTGTAGCAGACGATGAAGATTTTAATTTACACCTAAATGATGCAGAGTTTCATGTTCAGTCTTTAAATACAGATGCGCCACAACTCAATATAGAAAAAATTTACTTGGATGCATTTAAGCAAGAAAGTGGATTATCGGGTCAATCATACCCGGATGTCAACGCGTCCATCAACCATGCTATACAACGCGGAGCTTTGGTTTGGAATTACAGCGGGCATGGAGGAAGCACCCGGTTGGCGCAGGAGAATATTTTAGACAGAGATCAAATAAGCGGTTGGCAAAACCAAGGCAAGTTGCCGCTTTTGGTAACTGCGACTTGCGATTTTGCTCGATTTGACGATCCCTCTCAATTTTCGCTGGGAGAAGATTTATTGGTGGGAAGAACTACCGGTGGAATTGGACTGTTAACAACATCGCGGTTGGTTTTCGCCTCTAGCAATAAAGAAATCAACAACTCCTTTTTAAAATTTCTTTTTAAAAGAAACGGAGATGGGGTCTACCCAAAATTGGGAGAAGCGCTGAGGGAGTCCAAGAATTTTTCTGTTTCCAACACCGGCGATTTCATCAATGCACGTAAATTTTTATTGTTGGGGGATCCCTCACTGGGGTTGGCGATCCCTGTATTCAAGGCTAGAACAGTTTCTATAAATGGAAATACAAACTTGCGCAACGATACCTTGAAATCATTGAACTCATATGAAATAGAGGGTGAAGTTTTAGCCGCTTCTGGTCAGCCTGCAACGGGTTTTAATGGAACGGCTTTCATTGAAATAATGGATAAGCCTATGGAGCGAAAGACGTTGGCAAATGATGCTCAGAGTTTAGCTGTTCCTATAGCTTCATTTGAAAATTTCATCTATCGAGGTCAGGTAAAAATTGAGAATGGCAAATTTCGGTATCGGTTTGTTGTTCCAGCCGACATTGAGTTGCGTGTGGGAGCAGGTAAAATTTCATACTATGTTGAAAATGGGGAGGCCGATGGCCTGGGTATTGACAACGAAATCCGAATTGGGGGATTGGGGAATTCTATTCTAAACGATAACCGCGGACCTGAATTGCAGGCATTTCTCAATTCGGAAACATTCAAGAATGGTGATGTAGTAAATGAGCAACCACTCTTGATTGTGAAAGTATCTGACGTTTCTGGCATCAATCTTTCACGTGTGAATGTAGGGCATGATATTATTGCTGTATTGGATAATCAAACCAAATCCCCTTTTGTGCTGAATGATTTTTACCAACCTGAATTTCCAGGTGAAAATCGGGGTATAATTCGTTTCCCCCTGCCAAAACTTTCTGAAGGAAATCATAAAATTTTTATCCGAGCTTGGGATGTCTTTAACAATTCTTCAACTGTTGAAATTGAATTTGTGGTTGAAGTTTTTGGAAAAATTTCTATCGTTTCTTTCAAGAATTATCCGAATCCTGTTGCTTCTTCTAGTACGTTTGAGATTGGGCTGGATGGGAATACATTTGGTTCCATTCTTAACCTGCGCTTATTGAGTGGGCAAGGTCAATTGCTTTGGGATTACCAGCAAGCAATAAATGAGAGTACACTTCGTTTTATTCAAGTAGTTTGGGATGGAAATGATCCAAGGGGGAATAGACTAGCTAGGGGGGCATATTATGTTGAGGCAGTTGTTAAAAACAAGCTAGGTGTAGTGAGTCGACAAACCAGGACGATCTTGATCCATTGATCTTAAATCCTTAATTTAGCTTAGATTAATTCTATGTATAGTTTCATTAATCTGATATCCACATCATTTCTCAAAAATTGACCATGAAAAGAATTACTGAATCTCTGCTAGTTGTATGGGTTGTTCTGTTTTTTTGCTTCCCTGTTTTTTCGCAGACCAGCAGCATCAATGTAGTAACTTCTGCTGTTCCTTTTTTGAGAATCTCTCCAGATGCAAGAGCTGGAGGTATGGGTGATCTGGGTGTTGCCACTTCTCCAGATGCCAATTCGCAATTTTACAATGTAAGTAAATATACTTTTGCCAAAAGTCCATACGGGTTGGCACTTAC
The DNA here is from genome assembly GCA_032110825.1 of Chitinophagaceae bacterium. Classification (GTDB taxonomy): domain Bacteria; phylum Bacteroidota; class Bacteroidia; order Chitinophagales; family Chitinophagaceae; genus Pollutibacter. The sequence continues at coordinate 8,955 of JAULVY010000113.1, forward strand.
CTATACCCCTTGGCTTAAGGACCTAGGTTTAAACGATGTATACCTCGCTTCACTTGCTGGATATTATCAATTGGATGAGACCCAGGCAGTATCCGGCTCACTCCGTTATTTCAGTTTGGGTAATATTCAGTTTACCGACAATTTGGGCAATGACTTGAATTCTTTTAGGCCTAGAGAGTTCGCTTTAGATGCAGGATATTCTAGGAAGCTTTCTGATTATCTGAGTTTAGGCGTAGCACTCCGATTTATCAATTCCAATTTGGCGGGAGGTCAGGCTGTGAATGGGGTATCCTACAGAGCAGGAAATGCTGTTGCAGGGGACATAGGATTGTATTATAACGCTATTGGTGAGGATGGAAGCGGGCTTAGCTTGGGTGCTGCATTCACCAATTTAGGTTCTAAAATCAGCTATACCAGTGATGCCACACAAAAAGATTTTATTCCCGCAAACATGTCATTGGGTGCTGTATATACCTATGCAAGCAATGAGGTAAATAAAATTTCTTTTGGAGTAGATTTACAGAAACTAATGGTTCCAACACCTCCTTCTTTGGGAGATAGCTTAGGGTTAACGGACTATCGCAGCAAGGGAGTTGTAGGTAGCTGGTTTAGCTCTTTCAATGATGCACCTGGAGGATTTGCTGAAGAACTCAAAGAATTTTACTTTTCAGCCGGTGCTGAATATTCTTACAATGATCAATTTGCTGTACGTGCAGGATATTTTTACGAAAATCAGACCAAGGGAAACAGGCAATATTTTTCCATGGGAGCAGGATTTACATATGGTAACTTTGGAATTAATTTATCCTACCTAATTCCATCTGGAAGTGGTGTGAACAGAAACCCCCTTTCCAATACCATTCGATTTAGTTTGCTGCTGGATTTAGGGGCAAATAGCGAATATTAAATTTTAAACTTTCATGTCGTACAGAATTGGATTTGGAATTGATTTTCACCAAATGGTTGAGGATCGTCCCTTTTGGCTTGGAGGTGTTCAAATACCATATTCAAAAGGAGCCAAAGGCCATAGCGATGCCGATGTTTTGCTTCATGCCATTTGTGACGCATTACTGGGGGCTCTTTCGTTAGGGGATATTGGTGTTCATTTCCCGGATACTGATCAGGCATTTAAAAATATTGACAGCAAAATTCTCTTAAAAAAAACCTACGATCTCATTTTAAGTAAGGGGTATAGGATGGTAAATGTAGACAGTTCAATATGTTTAGAAGCACCCAAAATCAAACCGCATGTTGCTGAAATGCAAAAAGCAATTTCCTCCATACTGCAAATTCAATTGGAAGATGTTTCCATCAAAGCTACAACCACCGAGAAAATGGGGTTTGTGGGTCGGGAAGAGGGACTCGTAGCTTACGCTACAGTGCTTTTGGAAAAGGTAGGATAATCGTACCTTTGCCAAAACTATTCCTTGAAGATCAAGATCATCAATCAGTCTCCACATCCTTTACCCAGTTATGCAACTACAGGAGCCTCAGGTATGGATCTCCGAGCTTATTTATCCGAGCCCTTGCAGCTAAGTCCCCTGCAACGCGAGCTAATTCCTACAGGTATTTTTTTGGAAATTCCAAATGGGTATGAGGCTCAAATCAGACCTCGAAGTGGACTGTCGATTAAGCAAGGAATCACGTGCTTGAATACCCCTGGAACCATCGATGCGGATTATCGAGGGGAAGTAAAAATTATCCTTATCAACTTATCAAGCGAAAACCAAGTTATCAATAACGGCGACAGGATTGCGCAAATGGTTTTTCAGCGTATCGAAAAAGTAGAATGGGTAGAGGCCGAGGTTATCAGTGCAACAGAAAGAAATGCGGGCGGTTTTGGTCACACAGGAAAATTATAAAATAAACACTTCAACGTAGTTTAATATTCATGCGCATACTTTTTGTTCTACTCACTCTTGCGTTTTTATTTTCGTGTAGATCTACACGAAAAATTACTACTGTTGTAGCCAAAAAAGACTCAGTCGCTGCAGTGGTGGTAGTGAATCCTGAAGATTCAGACTCCGCAAAGACTGTTCGAGCAACGCTTTCTAAAATTCGTGAGAATCAAATTCAGTTCACAACGTTCTCTTCCAAGATTAAAGTAGAATATAGCGACGATAAAAACCGAAAGCTTGACTTCAATGCTTTTTTACGAATGAAAAAGGATAGTATCATTTGGGTTTCTATCATTGCTGCATTGAATATTGAGGCTTTTCGTGTTGCCATTACACCCGACAGCCTGGTGATTATGGATAAGTTGAATCGTACAATACAGCGTAAACCATTATCGTATCTGCAAGAGATCACAAAGGTTCCATTTGATTATCCAACTCTTGAGAATCTTATTTTAGGAAACCCTATTTATCTGGATAAAACAATTGTTGCGTATTCAGATCAGGGCGAAAAGGTTTCGTTATCTACGGTAGGAGAAGCTTTCAAGCATTTTATTACAGTGAGTAAGTCTGATCTCAGTCTCTTGTTCAGTAAGCTGGATGATGTGGATGTAACGCGAAGTAGAACCGCTAATCTATCCTATTCCGGCTATGCTCCTGCCGGATCATGGAAGTTTGCCGAGGTTCGCAACATCAACTTGTCTGAAAAAACAAAATTAGAAGTGAATTTGGATTTTAAGCAAGTTGAATTTGATAAGCCGATGACATTTCCTTTTAGTATCCCTAAAAATTTTAAATCCATAAATTAACGTATTCTACACGAAAAATATAGGAGTTTTGTTCATGACCAATCTTCCTTTTATGAAGAGCCGTTTTCTTTCCATTTTTTTGTTTCTCCTGATTTCTATAGTATGTCAGCTGCATGCTCAAACCAAAGAGGAATTAGAAAAAAAACGCAAAGAGATACAGCAAGAAATTGCTGCCTTGCAGCAGGCTCAAAATGCAATTTCTAAGGATAAAAAAGCATCTCTTTCCGAACTTAAATTGCTGGAACGCAGATTAAAAAGTCGCTACGCGGTTATCAATAATCTCAATGATGAAATGCGACTCATTGATAATACCATTTTCAACAACAACCGAGAAATTTATAGGTTAGGAAGGCAGTTGGATACATTGAGAAAGCAATACGCGAAAACCATTGAGTATGCGTATAAAAATAGAAGCAATTATGACATGCTCAATTTCATATTCACTTCGGCCAGTTTCAACGATGCTTTGAAGAGAACGACGTATTTGCGTAGCTATAGAAAATACCGGGATGACCAAGTTGAAAATATCAACCGGACGCAAAAAGAACTGACTCTTCGTATTGATATGTTGTCGGCCAACAAACAGGAAAAAGAAAAGGTGTTGGTAGAACAGAATATGCAAAAAGAGATGTTGGAGGGCGAGAAAAAGGAGAAAAATCAATTTGTATCTCGTTTAAAAGCCAGGGAGAGTGAATTGTCAAAAGAAATGGCTACAAAGAAAAAAGTTGAGCGTAGTTTACAAAGCTCCATTGCAGCTATTGTAAAAAGAGAGATTGAAGCTGCTAGAAGAAAAGCCGAGGAGGATGCTAAGAAAGTTACTGTATCTGCACCTGCTGTGAAGGCATCAGAGAGTAAGACCAATGCAAGTGTTTCCTCAGCCCCTGTGCGTAAAGAAAATATTTTAGAAAATACTCCAGAAGTAACCCGGGTATCGGTAGGGTTTGAAAACAACCGAGGGAATCTCCCATGGCCTGTTGATAAGGCGATGGTGACCTCAGGTTTTGGTCGGCAAAAAATTGAGGGAACTACCTTGATAGAAGATAATATTGGAATCACCATACAAACCATTCCCGGCTCTTCCGTAAAAGCTGTTTTTGATGGCATCGTAACTACAATATATGATGTTGCTGGAAGTCAAACCATAACAGTAAAACACGGAAAATACTTTACGACCTATTATAATTTGTCAGTTGTGAACGTTACCAAAGGGAGTAGCGTGAAAATGGGTCAAATCATTGGAAAGGCTGCGCAAAATGATGATGGAGACGGTGAGATTATTTTTGTTGTGAATGTTGAATCTACTTTTGTAAATCCTGAAATCTGGTTAAAAAATCGATAAGCATTCAGCTTATCTCTTTATAACCTTTTCGTAGAGGTCTTCATAAAGAGGTACAATATTTTCAATATCAAATTTTTCTGCTTGAATTCTTGCCTGTTTGCTGAATTTTTCTTGAACGATTGGATTGCTCAAGATCTTGATTGCATTTTTACTCATGGATTCCACGTCCCCAATATCGCTTAAGTATCCATTGATACCAGGTTCAATGATTTCTGGAATTCCTCCTGCTAGTGTGGCAATAACAGGAGTTCCAGCTGCCATGGCTTCTAATGCGGCCAGTCCAAAGCTTTCGTATTCAGATGGCAAGAGAAATAAATCGGCTATGGCATAGATTTCTTCCATGTCTTGTTGTTTGCCCAGGAATCGGGTATCATCAAAAATGCCCAATTCCCTGCACAATTCTTCGGCCATGGGTCTTTCTGGGCCATCTCCAACAAGCAGCAATTTTGAAGGAATTTCCTTTCTTATCTTATTGTAGGTATAAATCACATCTGCAATACGCTTAACCTTTCGAAAGTTTGAAGCGTGTAGAATAATTTTTTCATTTTGCGGCGCAATTGCCTTTTTGAAGGCATCTATGGGCTTCTTATTAAAGCGTTTGATGTCAACGAAATTATGAATAACCGAAATTTCTTTTTTAATATCAAAATTGGAAAATGTTTCTTCTTTTAAATTAGTAGAAACTGCGGTTATGGCATCACTTTGATTGATGGAAAATGTAACTACTGGCGCGTAGGTTTTGTCTTTTCCTACCAGAGTTATATCTGTTCCATGCAAAGTGGTAATGAAAGGGATATGAATTTGCTCCTCGGCTAATATCTGCTTTGCCATGTATGCAGCAGAGGCATGGGGGATGGCATAATGAACGTGAAGCAGATCAAGCTTGTTGTTTCGAACTACATCTACGAGGGTGCTTGACAATGCTGTTTCGTAGGGAGGAAAATCAAAAAGAGGATAGGTAGGAACACGAACCTCATGAAAAAAGATATTTGCACTAAAGCCAGTTAATCGAACCGGTTGTTGATAGGTGATAAAATGGACAGCATGCCCTTTATCTGCCAATGCCTTTCCGAGCTCTGTAGCAAGAACTCCACTGCCACCAAATGTGGGATAACATACAATGCCAATATTCATGATTATAATCTAATAAACGAAATTAACGATAATAAAGTTCATGCTAAGAGCTCAGGGTATTCTAATAAAGAAAAATTAAGTAGTTTGTAGTCTAATCTTTTTATAATGATCCGATTTTTACTTTTCGTTGCTCTCTCTATTTGTGCATCATTTTCTATTGCACAGAACAGATCTGATTCTTCTACCATTAAAACAATTTCAGATGAAATTTTTGTGAATGGAAAAGCATACGATAATCTTCGTTTTTTGTGTAAAAAAGTTGGTTCTCGATTGTCTGGTTCTGAAGGTGCAGCCAAGGCTGTAGACGAAACTGCGCGTATGCTCAGAGAAGCGGGTGCTGATACTGTATACCTGCAAGAGTGTATGGTGCCCCGTTGGGTTCGTGGGGAGAAAGAAGTGGGGGTTGCTCGACTAACCAATGGTAAGACCATGCCTCTCAATATCGTTGCCTTGGGAAATGCTGTTGGAACCTCAGCCACCGGAGTTACTGGCAAAATAGTTGAAGTAAAAAGCTTCAAAGAGCTTGATGCTTTAGGTACAGCGAATGTAAAGGGTAAGATTGTATTTTATAATTACCGGATGGATCCGCGGTACATTAATACCTTTCGCGCCTATGGTGAGGCTGGAGTTTACCGCTCACAAGGCCCATCTAGAGCGGCTGCTTTAGGAGCCACTGGCGTTATAGTTCGAACACTTTCTCCAGTTATCGATGATAATCCACATACGGGCGCAATCCGCTACGAAGATGGAGTTCAAAAAATTCCAGCTGTTGCTATCAGTACTCGTGGAGCTGAGGAATTGAGCAAAGTGATTTCAGCTGGACAAGTAAATTCTGTTTATTTTAAAACCAATTGTAAAATGTTGGAGGATGTGCTGTCCTACAACGTAGTGGGTGAAATCCGTGGAAATGAATTGCCTGATGAAGTGATCACTGTTGGTGGTCATTTGGACAGTTGGGATCTTGCTGAGGGCGCACACGACGATGGAACTGGTTGTGTTCAAAGTATTGAAGTGATTCGTTCTTTAAAAGCCTTGGGTTTGAAACCCAAGCGTACCATTCGCGCTGTTATGTTCATGAATGAGGAAAACGGATTGCGAGGTGGAACTCGATACGCAGAGGTTGCAAAATCTGAACAAAAGAAATTCATTATGGCTTTGGAAAGCGATGCTGGGGGTTTTACACCTCGCGGGTTTGCTTTTTCTGCTAACAGCGAACAGAAAGCTAAAATTCTATCCTGGAAACCTCTTTTCGCTCCTTATGGTGCTTTGGAATTCAATGAAGGCGGTGGTGGTGCCGATATTGGTCCACTAAGGCCCTTGGGTACAGCTTTGATTGGATTAAATCCAGACTCACAGCGGTACATGGATCTGCATCATGCAAAGACCGATGTTTTTGAAGCGGTTAGTGAACGAGAACTAAATTTAGGTGCTGTGGTAATGACGGCGATGGTTTGGTTGGTGAGTCAGTATGGATTTTAATTTACGTACCGATTATAAATACTGCAGGTTCTTTTTCCAATTTAGGAATTTCCTTTTTCCAGTCGGTAATCGTTTTGGTTTTAACCCATTCTTGACTTGAACTGATGTGATATCCAATACAGAGTCTTGTTGTTGAATTCAGTGTGCTCAAGAGAGACTCTATCATTTGCTGATTTCTATAGGGCGTTTCAATGAAGATTTGTGTATAGTTTTCTTGTGTTGCTTTTTTTTCCAGTTCCTTGATTTTTTTTAATCTTTCCTCAACTGGAATGGGTAAATATCCATTGAAACTAAATTGCTGGCCATTCATACCACTGGCCATGAGTGTCATGATGATGGAGCTTGGTCCAGCAAGTGGTTTTACACGTATGCAAAGTTCTTGTGCAAGGGAAACTAAAACCTGACCGGGGTCGGCAATTCCAGGGCATCCCGACTCACTAACAATACCGATTGTGAGCTTATCGAGTATTGCCTTTTTAAACTCCTGAATAAATGATTGTTCTTCTTGTTTTACTTCCACCCACTGTTTTCCGTCGATATAAAACTGAGGATCTATTTTTCGAAATGCCCTTCGTGCTGTTCTAAGGTTTTCCACAAAGAAAACATCACATGCATGTATAATAGATTTTGTTTGACTGGAAAGATGTTCGTATCCGTCTTCAGCAATCGCGATGGGAATAAGATATACAACAGCAGACATATTTATAGGACCGTATTGTTGTTTTTCAAATCGTGTATACTAATGGTTGCAGCAATCACAGCATAAGCTGGTGCTAGAACCCATCCAATCAGCACAACGGAGTGCATCAAATAAAAAACAATGCCGTTCCCAATGGCCAAGCCCTTGTGATTGCCGATGTATGCAATACTCTGTTTTACATTCATCTTGTTTCGTTCGCAGGAGTAGTCCAGCATTGAAAATCCGTAGTAATAGCATTCAATCAAAATTGCAATGATTGGAGAAGTCCAGCCCACAAACGGGATAACGGAGAGAAATACAATGGAAATCAAATAAACAGTTTGCCATCCGGTATTTCGAATTGCCATACCCGCACCACGAATGGAATCTTTGATGAATTGTTCCCATTGAAAATTAAATTCTTTTCCTTCGATGATGGATGCAGTTTTTTCGCTTAAATATGAAAAAACCGGTGATCCAAAAATGAGCCAGAAGTACTTAAACAATGAAAAATAAAATAACATCAAAATAAGCCAAAGCATAAGCCCCCCCACGGTAAATAAAAACCCGATCCAGCTGTCTTGTAAGCGGTTAAGCCAGCTTTGCAATCCGGTTTCAACTGCAAGCCATTCAATCGCAGCATTGGCTGATTTAGAAAAAAAGTACATGCTGGTTCCAAAGAGAATTGCATAAAAAATACCGGGTACCAAAATCCACTTCCACAATTTATGTTTTCGTATAAATGCATGAGCCTTGAAATAGGCTTGTATAGATATGATAATTTCTTTTAGCACATGAACTGTTTGCCACGCCAAAATACACAAATGATTTATCTTCACCCAAACTGTTCTCTTGAGCACTGCATCTACTAGATCAAATAAACCTTGGATATCCTTGTTGATCGGCCCCTTGCTGTTTATGGGTGTGATATTTCTAAACCCTATTTCCTTAGATGACCAAGCGAATAAAGTTTTGGCTATGGCTGTTTGGATGATTGCTTGGTGGATTGGAGATGCCATCCCTATGCCAGCAGTAGCTATTATGCCTTTGTTTTTTTTCCCTTTGTTGGGTATTGGTAAGCTTTCGGAAACTGCATCTTCTTATGCCAACGAAGTAATTTTTTTGTTTATGGGAGGGTTTATGATTGGATTGGGTATAGAAAAATGGAATCTGCATCGTAGAATTGCTTTGACCATTGTTTCCATAACAGGTACCAGCGGCAACCGCATCATTTTAGGATTTATTTTGGCAACCGGATTGATTAGCATGTGGTTGAGTAATACGGCTACCACCATGATGATGTATCCGATTGCAGTTTCTGTTATTTCTGTGGTGTATGGTGAAAAGCAGCAGAATCCTCAATTGAAAAATTTTGCACTTTGTATTATGTTGGCTATCGCTTATGCTTCAAATTTTGGAGGCATTGCAACAATCATCGGTACTCCCCCCAATGTAGCTTATGTTTCATTTATTAATAAGAAATTTGATTTTGAAGTTTCTTTTTTTAATTGGATGTTGGTTGCTCTTCCGGTAGCACTACTGCTCTTGCTTTCTTTATATATGGTATTGATTAAACTACATCCAAATGGATTGGATTCTGATGTGCAGATGCATAAAATGGTTAAAGACGAATTAATTTCACTGGGACCTATTACGATGCCTGAAAAAAGAGTGTTAACTATTTTTTTACTCACGGCTTCGCTTTGGATAACGCGTGATATCATTAACAAAACGGGGTTTGTTAAATTAGACGATAGCATGATTGCTATTTTTGGTGCTTTACTGATGTTTATTATACCCGCTGGTGTTCAAGATCGCTCTTCTGAAAAAATTTTGGATTGGTCGGATACTCAAAAAATGGCATGGGGTATTTTGTTGTTATTTGGAGGTGGTATTGCATTGGCTGCAGCTTTAGAAAAAGCCGGTTTGATTGGAGCATTGGGAAATTGGCTTGCTGGATTTTCTGGAAGCAGCAGCATCATTCTAATTTTGGTAATCGCTACACTTTCTATTTTCATAAGTGAAGTGATGAGTAATGTTGCTCAAGTGATTGTTTTTGCCCCTGTTGTAACTGCTATTGCAACAGCAACAGGAACAAATCCTTTTGTTTTGGGAATTCCTATGGCCTTAGCTGCCAGTTGTGCATCGATGATGCCGATGGGAACACCACCCAATGCGATCGTATTTTCAAGCGGGCACATCAAATTAAAAGATATGATGCGTGTGGGATTTGTAATGAATATCATCAGCATCGTATTGATTGTACTGGCAACCTATTGGTTTGTACCGCTGTTTTTGAAGCTAACTCCCTGATTTAAAACTTAAAGCAGTTGACCTTTCGTTTCAGGGGGTCCCTGTATCCGTTGATGTAAATAATTGATATTTCCGAACCTCCTCTTGACAACGAGGCAGGCCGAAGCGTAGATTGATTTAGGTCGTATGAAAATCCAAATCTAAATTTATTCACTTCCATTCCCAGGTAGGGGATCCATGCATCCCCCAATCGATACCATGCGCCAGCATAGAGTTCAAGTGGATTTTGGTAGCTGTAACTCAGGTTGACTGAAAATGCACCTCCAACCAATGTTTCTTTTGCACCTGCTTGTTGCTGGTGCATAAAACTAAGATGAAAATATTTGTATTGTCCTATCTCCAGATAGGCTCCACCGTGAATGGTTGTTCTCGGATTCAACAAATAGTTGCCTCCGTAAAATGATTCCGATGGCCTGTTGATGTGATACATCGAGGCCCCCAAGTAATAGCTATTCACACCGTCAGGACTTAAAGCATACATAAATCCGGTGTTGAAGTCAAAATAGTTAATAGCAAAAGGATTCTCGGCAAATGTTTCAGAAGTAATCCCCGTAAACCCGAGTCCGGTTAGCTCATCTTCAAAATCTGCTCTACGCACATCAATGCGTTTGTTGGCCCAGGATCCTTGAAAACCAATCGTAACTTGATGGAGGCCATCTTCATCCAATGCCTTTGAATATGCAGTACTG
>JAULVY010000114.1:0-10857 GCA_032110825.1 Chitinophagaceae bacterium
TGGAACATGATTTAGGTGAGGGAGCCACTCTGGAAGGAATTGAAGCTGTTTTTATTGAAGAAAACAGCGGCTCTTTTATTCCCCATTTTTTAGAATCTCATTCGGTTAAGAGCCACCATGAATTTCACATTTCTTTAGAAGGTCTTGATAGCCCAGAGAAAGCAAAAAAGTTTGTTAGAAAAAACGTTTGGCTTTTAGAATCGGATGCTAAAAAAAAGGCAACTCCCGCTGCTCCCTTGTCCCTGCTTGGCTATACGGTAATAGACCATAAAAAAGCATTGGGCGTCGTACTGGAAGTCATTGAGCAAACCAACCAACTGCTGTTTCGCATTGAGATTGAAGGAAAAGAAGTGCTGCTTCCAGTAAACGAAAGCACCTTGCAGAAAATAGATCACAAAAAAGAGAGAATCTTTTTAACACTGCCAGAAGGATTGCTTGAGATTTATTTAAATTAAGGTCAGATTTATGTCTGTCCAGCAAACCCATATTGCACATTTCGACTTAGATGCTTTTTTTGTTTCGGTTGAACGCATATTAGATCCTTCTTTGAAAGGGAAGCCACTGATACTCGGCGGTACCAAGGAAAGAGGAGTGGTAAGTACTTGCAGTTATGAAGCCAGAAAGTTTGGGGTGAAATCTGCTATGCCCATGTCTCTTGCATATTCCTTATGCCCTCAAGGAATATTTTTAAAAGGATCAAGCGGGCAATACGGAAAATTTTCTCAATGGGTTACCGATATCATTGCGGCCAAAGCACCCGTTTTTGAAAAAGCTTCCATTGATGAATTTTACATCGATCTAACCGGGATGGATCGGTTTTTTGATCCTCTTCAATGGACAATCCATTTGCGAGAAGAAATTATCGATAAGACGGGGTTGCCCATTTCATTCGGGTTGGCTTCCAACAAAATGGTTGCCAAAATGGCAACCAATGCCGCCAAGCCAAATGGTTTCCTTCGTGTACTTCCGGAAAGGGAAAAAGAATTTCTTTCCCCATTGCCGGTATCCGATATTCCAGGTGTGGGGGAGCAAACACTGAAACAATTGAATGCCATGGGAATTCTAACCATCGGCGATTTGTCTGATTATCCGCAAACCATTCTTGAATCCCATTTTGGGAATTTTGCTTCCCTGTTAAAGAAAAAAGCTCTTGGTCAACACGATGGTATTGTTCATGAGTCAACAGTTTCGAAATCCATTTCAACCGAACATACATTTTCAGAAAATACAAGAGACCTTGATTTTTTGATGAAAGAATTGATGAGGATGACGGAGAAACTTGGACATGAACTTCGGGAGGATCAAAAAATGGCAACATGTTTCGCAATAAAAATTCGGTACGCCGATTTCGAGACGCATACCAAACAAATATCCCTTCCTGCAACTTCGTTTGATGACGAAATCATTCGAGTTGTTCGTGATCTTTTTGAACAACTGTACGACCATGGAAAATGGGTTCGATTAATCGGAATTCGATTCAGTGAATTGGTTGATCAAAACATTCAAACCCATTTGTTTGAAAATAGAGTCAAAAAAGCCAACTTATACACTGCCATTGATGAAGTAAAAAATCGCTACGGTAAAAAATCAGTTGAAAGGGGCAAATAAAGCATAAATACGTATTCCCCTGAACCTTAACAACTTGCCACCTTAGGAATCGTTACCTTTGCCTCATGGGCAAACCCAATATTCGCGAATGTTCTAAAGAGGAATTAGCCGACTACCTGGAGTCGATCGGTGAAAAAAAATTTCGAACCCAACAGGTATGGGAGTGGTTATGGCAGAAGCATGCCTTTGATTTTGCATCAATGTCTAACCTATCCAAAGAACTGCGTGCTAAACTTGAAGACCATTTTAGTTTTCCATCCTTATCCATCGATACCACTCAATACAGCGAAGATGGAACAGTGAAGACTCGGTTTACAACATTCGATGGACATAAGATTGAAGGGGTTTTAATTCCTACGGAGGAGCGCTTGACCGCCTGCGTGTCTTCTCAAATTGGATGCAGTCTCACTTGTAAATTCTGTGCAACAGGATTTTTGGAGCGCAAACGGAATCTCCATTTTGATGAGATTTATGATGAAGTTGTCATGCTAAATCAACAAGCACTCACTATTCATGATAAAAAGCTCACCAATATTGTTTTCATGGGTATGGGTGAGCCTCTCCTCAATTATAAGCATGTACTTAAAGCCATCGAACGCATAACGGCACCCGATGGATTGGCTATGAGCCCAAGGCGAATAACGGTTTCAACTGCGGGGGTTTCCAAAATGATCCGTTTATTGGGTGATGATGGAGTTCGATTTAAACTGGCACTTTCACTGCATGCCGCCAATGATAAAAAGCGCAAAGAAATAATGCCGATCAACGAAACCAACGACTTGAAATCGCTGATTGATGCGCTCAACTATTTTTACAAACAAACCAAAAATGAAATTACGTTAGAATACATTTTATTCGATCAATTCAATGATTCATTAGAGGACGCTGCAGAATTGGTAAAAGTATACCGACAAGTTCCTGCCGACCTCGTCAATATTATCGAGTATAACCCCATCGATTATGCTCGCTTTAAAAAACCAAGCGAAGAAAAGACGGCTGCCTTTATGAGCTTTCTAGAAAAAAATCGAGTGAACACCCGACTTCGAAAAAGCCGAGGAAAGGATATTGATGCAGCGTGCGGTCAATTGGCCAATAAATAAATTTCATTATTAAACCCTGTTGCAAAACAGCAAAATACGAATCATGAAACGAACAGATAACTTTTCCAAGTTTGTAGTCAAGAAGAAGAACAGCGCAGTCAAAGAAGAATTTCGTCAGGAAAAAAAGAAATGGAAAAAGGAGAGGTCTGAAGCCATTGAACTGAAGAAAAAAAATCTACGAACAGAAACGGCAACCCCTCAAAAAGCACCTGTTATTTCTGTATCAAAGCTGGACAAAGAAATGCCTTTGAATAAATACGTAGCTCACTGCGGTATTTGTTCCAGGAGAGATGCAGTTGCGCTGATCAAGGATGGAAAAATAAAAGTAAATGATTCTGTGATTGAAGAACCAGGATTTAAAGTTAAGCCTCAAGATCAAGTCTATTTTTCAGGAAAGAAAATATTCCCTGAAAAAAATCTAGTCTATATTTTATTAAATAAACCCAAAGATTATATCACCACATCCGATGATCCTGAGGGACGAAAAACAGTTTTGGATCTCTTGAAAGGAGCAACTCCTGAACGGATTTTTCCAATAGGGCGTCTGGATAGAAACACAACCGGTGTCCTTTTGCTCACCAACGATGGGGATCTTACTCAAAAGCTTTCTCATCCATCGCATGAAGTGAGAAAAATATATGAAGTAAAGCTCGATAAACCTTTGGGAAAATTGGATTTTGAGAAATTATTAAGGGGCTTGGATTTAGAGGACGGATTTGTAAGGGCTGATGCACTAGCCTATGCAGATCCAAAAGACAAATCTGTAATTGGTATAGAGCTTCACAGTGGTCGGAACCGAATCGTTCGAAGGATGTTTGAATATATCGGATATGATGTAAAGGGACTGGATCGAGTGATGTTTGGTAACCTGACTAAAAAAAATGTAGATCGAGGTAAATGGAGGTTTCTAAACGAAAAAGAAATTAGACTTTTGAAATTCATGAACAGCTCTTTTGTAAAACTCCCAAAGACTTTAGAAAAAGAAAATGATGAATCTCTCAAGCCTGCCAAGCGTAAACGAGTTTATCAATCTCCTTCTCCCAAAAAGAAAATAAGCATAAGCAAAAAGTAAAAATATCTTTAGGCATTTACTCGCCCTTTACACAAGTTTAATTTCATGGCTCCCACCATCATTTATAAAGACGATCACCTGGTTGCTGTTCAAAAACCCTCTGGATGGTTAGCTATACCTGACCGATTTGACCAGAATTTGCCCTCTGTAAAATCGTGGTTAATTACCAAAGGATTTACCCCTTTTGTTATTCATAGAATCGATAAAGACACAAGTGGATTAATTTTATTTGCCTTGAATCAAGACGCTCATAAATTTTTCAATCGTTTGTTTGAACAAAGGGAGATACAAAAAAAATACATGGGACTTGTACACGGACCCCTTCCACAGGAAAAAGGGACCTATGACCTTCCTATCGAAGAGCATCCTTCAAAAGCCGGACTCATGCGTGTAGGGAAAAAAGGGAAACCATCCGTAACCCATTACCAAGTGCTTAAAAAATACCGAGGCTATTCGTGGGTTTCTTTTCAAATTGAAACAGGCCGTACACATCAAATCCGTGTTCATCTCCAGTCTTCAGGAAACTACCTGGCCTGTGATCCCTTATACGGAGATCCAAGTCCGATTCTACTCTCTTCCTTCAAAAAGAAATTCAATTTATCTAGAAATGAATGGGAAGAAAAGCCATTGCTTTCCCGTCTTGCATTGCATGCGTCCTCTGTGTCCTTTGTAGATCCAGAAGAGAGAGCTATAGATATAGAAGCTCCCCTTGAAAAGGATTTGGAGGTTACATTGAAGCAAATGGACAAATGGGCTTTATTGGGTTGATTGCAGAGACTTCGCCAAATCATCTTGTGTCACTTCACGTTGAATACCACTGTTCAACTCTTTTACAATAGCTGTTTTTTTCTTGATCTCTTCACTGCCAACGATGATGATCTTTTCGATTGATTTTTTTTCAGCATATTTGAATTGCTTATCAAATTTGGAAGGCTCATGAAAAATTTCACAACCGATACCTGCATTTCTCAATTGATGGGCAAGCTTCATAATGGTTTCCAGTTCAACTTGTCCTGTATTGAAAAACAGAACCGATGTTCCTTGTTGAATATACTCTGGAAATACAGTTAATTCATCCATCACATCAAAAATTCGGTCTACTCCAAATGAAATTCCAATTCCGGCAACTCCTTTTAATCCAAATAATCCAGTAAGATCGTCGTACCTGCCACCACCGCCAATACTTCCCATTTGAACGCCTTTTGCCTTTACCTCAAAGATGGATCCAGTATAGTAATTAAGACCTCTTGCCAACGATGGGTCAACACATAGCTCAATTCCTTCTGGCAAGAATGACCGGGTAGATTCATAAACATGTTTCAATTCTTTCAAGCCTTCCAAGGCAATCGGGACTGATGAAAAAATGCTTTCAAGTTCATGCATACACGATTCCGGACTTCCCTGAATGGATAAAAATTGTTCCACGCTTTCAATTTGCTCCATGGATAGTCCCTTTCCAATCAATTCATCCTTTACGTTATTGATTCCTATTTTATCCAATTTGTCAATCGCTATCGTAATGTCCATCATCCGATCCTCTCCTCCACATAAAATCGATAGTCCGGTTAAAATTTTTCTGTTGTTGATGTGAATGGATACTGGAACGTGGAGTCGGCTGAATGCAGTGGAATAAATCATCACCAATTCCGTTTCGTGAAGAAGGGAGGTGCTACCAGCTACATCTGCATCGCATTGCCAAAACTCACGGTATCTTCCTTTTTGAGGGCGGTCGGCTCTCCATACGGGTTGTATTTGATAGCGCTTAAAGGGCATAACCAATTGACCATGATTCATGGCAACATATCGAGCAAAAGGAATGGTGAGATCGTAACGCAACGCTCTTTCGGTGATACCTTTGTTTGTTTTGCCTTCCAAAACAGATTGAAACTCTTGCTCAGCGGTGGACTTTTTTTCAGGGAGATGAAGTCCGTTGTTCAAAATTTTAAAAATCAATTTGTCACCTTCCTCTCCATATTTCCCCATCAAGGTTTCAATATTCTCCATGGCTGGTGTTTCCAGCGGTTCAAATCCATAGAGCTCAAAGACCGAGCGAATGGTGTTGAAAATATAGTTTCGTTTTCTCAGTACCGGTGCAGAGAAATCCCGAGTACCTTGAGGAAGTGATGGCTTCATGATACGAAGTTAAGGCTGTTTTATGGATGTGTGCTCCTGGATCAATGCATCACAAGCCTGGTCAATCAATTGGTAAACTTCATGAAAGGCACTAATCGACCTGCCCCAAGGGTCAGGCACATCCAACTGAGAATCCGGAAACGTGTAATTGAGCAGGAGTTTCAATTTATCAGGGTTGAATTTACTTCCTGAAATCCGCTGAATTTGTCGGGATACATCATTGGCCATGGAAACAATTAAATCATACTGATTGAAGTCCTCTGCTTTCAACGACCGAGATCGTTGCTTGGAAATATCAATTCCATTTAACTTGGCAACAACCTGAGAATCTGGGTATGGCTTTTCTCCATTATGCAATCCATTGGTGCCCGCACTATCAATTTCCCACAGTAAACCCTGCTGCTCGCATTTATGCCGAAGTATTCCTTCGGCTAAGGGACTTCTGCAAATATTACCCAAACATACCATCAGAACCTTCATCGTTGAGAATTTACACAAAAGTAAGATCCTGCTTATACCTTCTGGCAATTTATATGTGGAAACTTTTGACTGTCGCATCTTTTTATACAAACGATGAGCAACTGAATTCAAAGTATTAAATTGCAAATCATGAACCAAAATAGCTTTCGAGATAGAGAAGAAAAAAGACAATCGGGTTTCCGTGTCCTATATGACTTTACCATGGGGGTCTTATGGACAGGTGCAGGAATCTTCTTTTTGCTGAATAAGTACATGATTGGTAACATGGGCTTCGATGGCCTCACTTCCTCCATTTTTGGCATAGCATGTCTTTGTTATGGTCTGTTTAGATTGTATAGAGGCTATTCCCTAAAAAAACAAAAATGAAGATTGTGAAGAGAGCAGCATGGAGAATACTTTTTGTATTCATGGTGATGGCATTGGCTTGCAGCCCGACTAAGAAAAAAGCAAAAGTCATCCCCGGAAACGACACGTTACATTCCGGAGCTATTCACATAAGCGTTGATGAATCCTTTGCCCCCATCATTGATGCACAATTGGAAGTTTTTCATTCTCAAAATCCCAAAGCCAAAATCATCCCACATTATAAATCTGAGGCGGAGTGTATAAAGGATTTTTTGCAAGACAGCACCCGAATGATTATCATAACAAAAGGGTTGGAGGAATCCGAAATCGATTACTACAGAGATACACTTGGGTTTGTTCCTCAATATGGTAGGGTTGCTACTGATGCTATAGCCGTAATCATTAACAACAAAGCAAAAGATTCCCTTTTTTCGGTTTCTGATATCCGTTCTATGTTGAATGGAACAAGTGGGTATAAGTATCAATTGGTTATGGATGGACTGAAAGCAACCAGTACCATTCGGTTTTTAATTGACTCCGTGTTAAGGGGGCAAGCCTTAAACGGAAAGGTGATGGCAGCAAGAAATTCCGAAGGAGTTATTGATTATGTGGCATCCAATCCACAGGCAATAGGGTTTATAGGCGTCAGTTGGATAGGAAATAAAGAGGATCCGGCCCAATTGAGCTTTCAAAAACGAGTTAAAATGGCAGCCTTGCAGTGTGGAAATTGTAAAGATGAGGTCTATGTAAGGCCGTATCAAGCCAATATTGCGCTTAGAAGATACCCTCTGCACAGAGGACTTTATTATATCCTCAAAGAGAATTTTGCAGGTCTTGGTAAGGGATTTGTCAATTTTTTAACCTACGAAAAAGGCCAATTGATCTTTAGAAGGGGATATTTGGTGCCAGATCGTATGGCACTGGAAGTCAGAAAAGCCAATGTTTCAGAATAAACCAGATTTCTTACATTTACAACCCAAAAAATACGATAATGAGCATTTTGAGATTGAGCTTGTCTATGATGTTGGTGATCTTTCTTGGAAACTCCTATGCGCAGAGCGTTCAGGAAGGAAAGAAGTACCTCTTTAATAACCGCTACCACATGTCAAAAGATGTTTTTGACAAGTTGCTCGCAGCGGCACCCACCAATCCTGAAATCATCTATTGGGCCTTCCAAAGCGAAATGGATAGAAGGCATCCTAGCAGAGCAAGGGAAATACTTGTTAAGGGTATGGAAGGTGCAAATGGCAGCAATCCATTGTTGTTGGTAGCCATGGGGCAATTGGAATTGCATGAGAAAAAAACAAACGATGCGCGTCAGCGTTTTGAGACTGCGATTTCATTAACCAAAGCAAAAAATATTGATATCTTGGTTGCCATTGGCAAAGCCAACACAGCAGAGAATGGAGATCCTGCATACGGAATTGAAAAAATTAAGCAGGCAACTCAAATCAAAGGGTTTAAGGATGCAATGGCCTATGTTTACATGGGCGACCTTTACAGAAAGCTTCAAGATGGAGGTGGTGCAGTTTCGGCTTACGAAAATGCATTGCTGCTGGATCCCCGACTGTCATTGGCCAAACACAAAATAGGCAGAATTTATGCTTCTCAAGGAAATGAGCAAAAGGATTTGTTTCTAACCCGCTTCAATGACGCAGTTGCAGACGATCCCTCCTTTACGCCGGCGCTATACGACCTTTATGTTTATTACTACTCCCGTGATGTAAATGAGGCAAGAAAATATTTTAATCTTTACAAACAGCATGCTGAACCTGGTCCTGCTTTAGATTATGAAGAAGCTAGCCTGCAATATGCTGCGGGAGATTTCAGAAATGCCATTGCCAAAGCGGATAACTTGCTTCAAGCTCAAGGACAGAATGCCGATACTCGGTTATATCGATTAAAGGGGTACAGCTACGACAAATTAGGAGACTCTGTAAAAGCATTGCAATTGCTTGAAACCTTTTTCAAAAATGCCAATCTAGATCAAATCAATCCGGATAACTATTTGATAGCAGCCATGAATGCTGCAAAAACCAAAGCAGAAGATTCTAAAGTTGACTTCTATTTCAATAAAGCGATAGAAACAGATACGGCCATTCAAAATAAAATCGATTATACGCGCAAGGCAGCTGATTTCTTTAAGAAAAGTGGTAATGTTGTCCGATCTGCTGAGTGGCTAACCAAGGTATTGCAAATCAATCCAAAAATGAGTAAGGTAGATTTGTACAATGCCGGGTTTGAAAATTTCAAAGCAACAGAATACAAACGCGCAGATAGTATTTTTAGTATTTACAAAAATGCTTACCCCACAGAAGTATACGGACATTATTGGTCATTCCGATCACTTTCTGTAATCGACTCTACCATGGAGCAGGGCCTTGCCATACCCGACTGCGAAAAGTTCATATCAATTGCTGAAACCGATAAAGCTAAAAACAAGAGTACTTTAATAACTGCCTATGGGTATCTCGCGGGCTATACTGCCAATGTGAAGAAAGATCTTTCAGGTGCTTCAGCTTACCTCGATAAAATCATCGAAATTGATCCAAACAACCAAGACGCGATCAAAAACAGAGATATCATCCAAAAAGCATTGTCAGCCCCTAAAAAGTAAAAATCAGTAGGCGAAAACTCCTTTTTTCATTCTAAAATTCTTGTTTTTTACTTGCAGGTTGATGTGTAAACATAACACCTGAAATTCTTTGCTACATCCTCAATTTGATTAACTTTGCGCCTGAAAAATTAAAACGATGTTGTGGAGCTATTTTCTTCAGGTAAAGGCGTTAATTCCCAATCCTGAGGTCAGCAAGGCCAGTGATTATTTTCCAATCGGTATACAAGTTGTTTTCGCCGTTGTTTTGGTTACCGTTATGATTGTTGGATCTCAAATGCTGGGACCCAAAAGAAAAACGAGTGATAAGCTTCAAGTTTTTGAAAGCGGTATCGAACAATTCGGAAATGCTAGGCAACCCATGGCTATCAAATACTTTCTGGTAGCCATTCTCTTTGTACTCTTTGATGTGGAAGTTATTTTTTTCTATCCCTATGCTGTAAATTTCAAAGGGTTGGGCTGGGATGGATTTTTTGCGGTGTTGATGTTTGTTGGCTTTTTCCTTGCAGGATTTATATATATCATCAAGAAAGGTGCTTTGCATTGGGAAGAATAAAAAAACAAACGGCAAATGAAACAAGAACATCCGGCATTTGTTATATTAAAAACATGAATGATGGCACGTCCGGTTAGATTCAATTTATTGCAAAAAGATACCTCAGATAGAGGCATCAATCAAGTAGCAATACCCGATGGTCATATGGGAGAAGGTTTTTTTGCTACTTCGTTGGATAAGGTGGTGGGGCTTGCTCGGAAAAATTCAATCTGGCCACTTCCTTTTGCTACATCCTGCTGCGGTATCGAGTTCATGGCTACCATGGGGTCACATTACGATTTAGCACGCTTTGGATCTGAGCGTGTTGGATTTTCTCCCAGGCAATGCGATTTGCTCATGGTAATGGGGACTATTGCTAAAAAAATGGGTCCTGTACTTAGACAGGTATATCTCCAAATGGCAGAGCCACGCTGGGTTATAGCTGTTGGTGCCTGCGCATCCAGTGGAGGTATTTTTGATACCTATTCGGTCCTTCAGGGCATTGATCAAGTTGTGCCTGTTGACGTATATGTTCCGGGATGCCCTCCCCGTCCGGAAGCGATCATCGATGGAATTCTTAAAATTCAGGACCTGATTCAAGACGAATCGTTGAGAAGAAGAAACAGCGACAAATACAAAGCTCTATTGGAGGGCTACGGAATACAATAGCGCAAAAGAAAATTCATGTCCATTCACCACGATAGCATCAAAGAGAAACTCAACAATCAGTTTGCGGATACAATCCTTTCATGGGACGAGCAATATGGAATGCTCTCTTTTACCATCGAAAGTGAATACAATTTGAAAGCCCTTACTTTCTTACACGATGATGCTGAATTGGGTTTTCAATTTCTAACTGACCTTACTGCAGTTCATTATCCCGATCAAAAAGGAAAAGAAATTGCGGTTGTTTATCACTTGCACAATCTGATTGAAAATACGAGGATCCGAATGAAGATTTTCGTTCCGA
>JAULVY010000115.1:0-25519 GCA_032110825.1 Chitinophagaceae bacterium
CGGCCGAAGTGTTCGCATTCAGTTCTGGTGCGACGGGACCATGTGGCTCCTTGACGAATCGGAGTGGCCCGATCCGGTCGAGGCCCACTGCGAAGGTGCAGTAACACTGATCGACGACGGCCACCTGCAAGCCTTTCTGCTTCTGCCATACTGGCCAACTCTTCGTTTGAATATTCTTTGCCCGATAAAATGAAATAGGTTCCTAAAAACGGAGCCACCGAAGCTGCTAGTCCATTGAAAGATTGCGCTAAGTTTAAACGTTGTGTAGAAGTAGATGGGTCGCCTAGTTTTGTTGCATAGGGGTTGGCAGCAGTTTCCAAAATGGTAAGTCCGCAACCCAGTATGAAAAGGCCTAGCAAGAAAACCTCATAGGTTTGGCTGTTGGCAGCAGGGACAAATAAAAATGCACCGG
The DNA here is from genome assembly GCA_032110825.1 of Chitinophagaceae bacterium. Lineage (GTDB taxonomy): Bacteria > Bacteroidota > Bacteroidia > Chitinophagales > Chitinophagaceae > Pollutibacter. The sequence goes on from JAULVY010000115.1 coordinate 413, forward strand.
CACTGAATAAAAGCAGTCCCGTTATAATTCCTTTTTTATAACCAAACTTTTTCAAGATGATACCAGCGGGTATCGCTGCAATGAAATAAGCAAAATAGACTGCTGTATCCACAAAGGTGGATTGCATATTGGTCAGTTGCAACGCTTTTCTCAAATGTGGAATGAGAATGCCATTGAGGTTGTTGGCAATTCCCCATAAAAAAAATAGACTGGTTACTAAAGCGAAGGGGATGAGGTAGTTGTTTTTGGGGGTTGACATGTATCTGGTTTTAGGTAAGGGCAGCTCGGTCTAAATGAACATAACCGCCATCCACATGAAGCAGTTGTCCGGTAGTATGAGATGATTTTGGTGAAAGGAGAAAAGCAACAGCATTGGCAATTTCTTCTCCTGTTGTCATTCTTTTTTCTAACGGAATTCGTAGTTTGATTTTTTCGAGTGTTTCTTCGGGATTGCTTAATGATTTAATCCACTTATCGTATAAAGGGGTATAACATTCTGCTACAATAACGGAGTTAACCCGTATGCCATACTTCAACAAATCAACTGCCCATTCGCGGGTGAACGCATTTCGTCCGCCATTGGCTGCTGCATAGGCGGACGTGCCACCCTGACCTGTTTCGGCAACTTTAGAGCCGATATTTACAATAGATCCTTTGCTTTGAATCAGAGCAGGCAATGCGGTTTGAACAACTAAAAAATAATGGATCATGTTGTTGTGGAGCGATTGCATGAACGATGCATAGCTGCCTTTTTCAAGGGAAACACCATCGTTGATGCCTGCATTATTGACAACACCATCAATTTTTCCTTTTAGAGAGATGGCTTTCTCAACGGCAGCTACACACGCATCAGGATTGCCCAGTTCAACAGCAATTTGGTCTCCAATACCTATATCTGCAATGAGTTTTTTATTATCGACTTCATTTCTCCCCAAAATAATCGGCCATGCGCCTTCTGAAGCAAGTACTCGAGTAATCGATTCCCCAATCCCTTTTGCGCCTCCAGTAACGATGATCACTTTATCTTTTAAATTCAAATCCATATTAAAGTTTGTAGAAATTTACAGCATTCAGTCCAAAGATTTTCTTTTTGGTCTCTACATCAGCTGATTCCAGGTAGCGCTCAACCACTCCAATGGTTTGTGTGTAGCTCCCCGCAACGAGACAAACAGGCCAATCGCTTCCATAACAAATGCGATCAGCGCCAAAGGCTTCAAATACAATATCCATATATGGCTTGAGTTGCTCGTATGTCCATTGTTGATAATCAGCTTCTGTGATCATTCCGCTCAGCTTGCAATAGATTCCAGGGTGATTAGCTAATATGTTAATCGACTCTTTCCATTTTTTTATTTCTCCATTTTTGATATCGGGTTTGCCTATATGATCAAGTATAAGACGGGTGTCTTTTATTTTGCCCAAAAACTCAATCAGGGATGACATTTGATAATGGTATACCAATAGATCATACGTCCAATTAAATGCCGAAAGCTTATTTACATGCTGAATGAAATAGTCATTCAAGAAAAAATCTTCATCTTTTGCTCCTTGCATTATGGATCTAAATCCAACAAGTTTATTTCGGTTGGCATAGGATACCATTTTTAATTCAGCGTTTGGATCTTTTAAATCCATCCAGCCTACAACGCCTTTAATGAAATCATTTTGTTCTGCTAGGGTCAACAAGAAATCTGTTTCTTGTTCTGATTGATCCGCTTGAACTGCAATAGTTCCTTGCAGTTGATGATCTGATAGGTTGGGAATAAAATCAGCAGGAAAAAAATCTTTTCGTATTGCCGACATTTCATCGTTGATCCAGCCGTGGGTTTCTACTGTATATTTCCAGAAATGTTGATGCGAATCAATTCTCATGTGCAACAGCCATTTGTTCTTGTTCTCCCAAGCCTTCAATGCCCAAGCGAATGTGGTCGCCTTTTTTTAAATAAATCGGCTCCGGTTTTTGTCCCATGCCCACACCTTCTGGTGTTCCGGTGCTGATTACATCTCCCGGTAATAAGGTCATGAACTGTGAAATGTAATGGATTAAATATGGGATTTTGAAAATCAGATCCGAGGTATGAGAATCTTGCATTCTTTTACCATTTACATCAAGCCACATGTGTAAATGATGCGGATCTTGTATTTCGTCTTGGGTAACAAAATAGGGACCCAAAGGTGCAAAATGATCGCAGCTTTTCCCTTTAACCCATTGCCCGCCTCGTTCCAATTGAAACGCTCTTTCGCTGTAATCATTGTGTAGGCAATAACCAGCAACATGGTTCATTGCATCTGCTTCGCTTACATAGGAAGCTTTTTTACCTATGACCACTGCCAGTTCAACTTCCCAATCCGTTTTTTCAGATCCTTTAGGAATGATAACAGGATCAAACGCACCGCATAGTGCGGAAGTGCTTTTGAAAAACAATACAGGTTCTTTGGGTACTTCCATGCCACTCTCTTTGGCATGCTTGGCATAATTCAAGCCAACGCAAATGATTTTAGACGGACGGGCTACACAGGATAGGTAATCTATATTTTCTTTGATCTCTTCACAGCTGGTGGCATGTGCCAAAATCCATTCATGCAATCCGGATAAATTTCCTTTGGTAAAAAAATCTTCATTTAAATCTACCTGAGATGCACTGATATCAATTGATTTGCCATTAGCATCCATAAATCCCAATCCAAGTGCATCTCCTTTCCTAAACCTAAATAGTTTCATGGTATTAATTGTTTATTCGAATAAATCCACCGTCAATGGGGTAGTCGCATCCTGTGATGAATCCGGCTTGCTTGCTGCAGAGGTAAAATGCCAATCCAGCTACTTCATCTGGAGTGCCCATTCTTCCAATGGGTTGTGATTTGGAAAGTTGGTGAAACATTTCCTGCTGATTGCCAGGAAAGTGTTTGTCTAGAAAACCATCTACAAAAGGTGTATGTACCCGTGCAGGGGAAATGCAATTGCTTCGAATCCCATCTTGCAGATAGTCTTTGGCAACACTCAGGGTCATGGATAAAATAGCACCCTTGCTCATGCTGTAGGCGAATCGATCTCGGATGCCTACACTGGCTGCCACCGATGCCATATTAAGAATAATTCCACTTTTTTGATCAACCATAAAAGGGATGCATGCATGCATACAATTGTATGCTCCTTTCACATTTACGTTAAAGATCCGATCAAAATCTTCCTCATTTGTATTTCCAACATTTCCAATATGTGCAATACCGGCATTGTTGATTAAAATTCCAATTCCTCTTTGAATGGAAATCACAGAAACAAGTTCTTTAACCCGTGCTTGTTCAGTGATATCGATTTCGTGAAAATGAACGGTTGCAGAATCGAGTTGAAGGGCAACCAAAGTTGCCGCATCGGGCTTTTTTAAATCCAGTACATCCACAACAGCACCCTGATCATGAAAGAGTTTTACGATAGATAAACCAATACCACTGGATCCACCAGTGATGATGACATAAGGGGATTCAAGATGAAAAGGATTTGTTGACATGGCAGCAAATTGTAAATGTTGACAATTTAAGCTAATCGTGTTAATTCGGTTTAAGAATAATCATTTTTAGTAATATTTTCCTAGTCAATTCTGCATAGAATTATTTATATTTAATCGATTGCATAAATAAAGCCATATGGTATTTAAAAAGTTATTTTTTTTCTTCTTATCTCTTGTATTTGGTTTTCTAGGTTTTTCTCAATCACCTCCTGCTCCATTTGGAGCTTTGCCTTCAGAACGCCAGCTGAAGTGGCATGAAACGGAAATATATGGTTTGGTTCATTTTACGCCTACAACGTTTGAAAATAAAGAATGGGGATATGGTGATGCCAATCCAGCTATTTTCAATCCCAAGGATTTTGATGCAGATAAAATTGTTGCTGCGTTTAAGGCTGGTGGATTGAAAGGGATGGTCTTGGTAGCCAAGCACCACGATGGCTTTGCCTTGTGGCCAACCAAAACAACAAATTACAATATCAGCCAATCGCCTTTCCGAAACGGTAGGGGGGACATGGTAAAAGAATTTGAACAGGCCTGTAGAAAAGCCGGATTAAAATTTGGAGTTTATTGTTCTCCATGGGATAGAAACAGTCCAGTTTACGGTACGTATGATTATGTTCAAATCTACCGCAATCAACTTCGTGAATTGTACAGAAACTACGGTGAGTTGTTTATGTCTTGGCACGATGGAGCAAATGGTGGAGATGGATATTATGGGGGAGAGAGAGCCACACGTAAAATTGATCGAAACACGTATTACGCCTGGGATACAACATGGGCTATTACACGCGCTATGCAACCCATGGCTAATTTATTTAGTGATATTGGCTGGGATGTACGTTGGGTAGGTAATGAAAGAGGCTTTGCAGCTGAAACATCTTGGTCAACTTTTACTCCAGTACCTGCTAAAGGAATGAGCACAGCATTTCCAGGTAATTTAGATCATGAGTTCAATCCATTTGGCACGCGCAATGGAGTAAATTGGGTACCTGCTGAGTGTGATGTGCCTTTAAGACCAGGGTGGTTTTGGCATCCCGAGCAAAAAGGAAAGACCAAACAGCCGGAAGAGCTATTTCAGCTTTACCTGAAAAGTGTTGGTCGCGGTGCAGCATTGGATTTGGGAATTGCGCCAGATACCAGAGGTTTGTTAGATGAGGAGGATGTGCAAGCATTGGCAGGATTTGGAAAATTGATTCGGGAGTCGTTTCAGAATAATTTGTTGACTAAAGCAAAGATCAAGGCGACAGGAAGTAGGGGTAAATCTTTTTCTGTAGATAATTTAACCGATGAAAATCGAAATACTTATTGGGCAAGTGCCGATGATCAGCATACTCCTGTTTTGGAGGCATCTTGGAAAGATGAGCAAACTTTTGATTTGATTCGGGTGCGTGAATACATTCCACTTGGACAGCGAATAGAATCCTTTGAGGTTGATGCCATGTTGAATGGAAAATGGGAGAGTGTTGCAAGCGCTACATCGGTGGGGGCATGCAGAATCATTCAATTGAGTCAGCCTGTTACAACAAAACAAATCCGATTGCGCATTACATCTTCTCCAGTTGCAGTGACCATTAGCGATTGGGGAGTATTCAAAAAATCTTCGCTTTAATTTTTAAACTCACGCATATGAAAAAAATTCTTTTTATCCTGCTGCTGATTTCACAGACGTTGATGGCTCAGAAAAATTATTTACAGGAATCCAAAACAGATAAAGACAATCGAATGCAATGGTGGAGAGATGCCACGTTTGGCATGTTCATTCATTGGGGTGCCTATGCAGTGCCGGCGGGTATGTATCAAGGAAAAGAAGCTAAAGGAATTGGTGAATGGATCATGCACAATGCCAATATCCCAATACACGAATACGAGCAATATGTAAAGCAGTTCAATCCTGTTCAATTCAATGCCAAGGAATGGGTTTCTATTGCAAAAAAATCTGGAATTAAATATATTGTTATAACATCAAAGCATCATGATGGGTTTTGTTTGTGGGATAGCAAAGTGACGAATTACGACATCATGGATGCCGCTCCTTTCAAAAGAGATATTTTAAAAGAACTTTCAGATGCTTGCAAAGAAGCAGGCATAAAAATGTGCTTTTATCATTCTATCATGGATTGGCATCAGCCAGATGCGGAGAGCAAGAAAAGTTATACGCACCAGAATACTCTAAATCCCAATTGGGCTAAATACAGGGATGAGTACATGAAGCCTCAATTAAAAGAGCTTATTGAGAAATACGATCCAGCAGTACTTTGGTTTGATGGTGAGTGGATTCCAGAATGGACCGAGGATCAAGGCAAAGACTTGTATAATTTTTTGAGAAATATCAAGCCCGATTTAATAGTCAATAACCGCGTTGGAAAGGGTAGATCTGGAATGCAGGGGATGAATAAATACCAAGACGCTGCAGGTGATTTTGGAACACCGGAGCAAGAAATTTTGGAAGGTACTTCAGATAGCGATTGGGAGAGTTGCATGACCATGAACGATACCTGGGGATTTAAAATGAATGACCACAATTGGAAATCAACACAAACCTTGGTTCACAACTTAATTGATATCGCTGCTAAGGGAGGAAATTATTTGTTGAATGTGGGCCCAACCGCCGAGGGTTTGATTCCTGCGCCTTCTGTTGAAAGGCTAACGCAAATGGGAACTTGGTTGAAAACCAATGCTGAATCTATTTATGAAACCGGAAGTTTAAAGAAATTCAAGGAAGGTGATCATGTGAAGTTTACTGTGAATAAAGACGGTAAACACATTTACGCAATTGCTACCAAGAAAACAGATGGCTCTCTTAAATTAAGTTCTATCCAGCCTGAGTCCGGAAGTAAAATTTACATGTTGGGAGTAAAAAAGGCATTGAAATACAACGCCAATGCTGATGGATCCATTGAAATTGAATGGCCTGAAAAGCTCCCATGTGAGCATGCCTGGGTCTTTAAAATCAAAGGTTCGGCCAAATCATAAGGGCAGGAGGTTGGTTTGTATTTAGATGTACGATTCATGTGTTCTTTTAAATAAAGTAGTTTAGTAATGATTACATACGATCCAAAGGACTGGTTTACGTTTATTTTTAAAATACATCGCTATGAAACATTTCGTAAGCTTATACCATTGATGGTAGGTGTGGCGTTCTACAGTTGGGTTATTACGTATATAGAATTTCACAGCTTTTTTTCATTGGATGTAAAAGAGCTAACACGGTCGATATCAACTATTTTTTCTATTCTGGGGTTTACGCTTTCGTTGATGTTGGTTTTTAGGACAAATTCGGCATACGACAGGTGGTGGGAGGGTAGAAAATTATGGGGAGATTTAACCAATTCAAATAGAGCACTAACAACTTTGCTTGATGGTATTATTGGAAAAACGGATTACCAATCTCGAAAAAAAATTACGGCTTTAATTTCTTGTTTTGTTTATTCTTTACGCTATCATTTAAAAGAGGAGCGTTTGGAATCGGAATACCTTCGAAATGAATTGGACGAAACTTTTTTAAACGAGTGGATTGATCCAATTACTAAAGCCGTTCACCAGCCGATAGAAATTTATAAAATCTTTGTTGGGTTCATTTATAGTAAATACAAGTCTGGGGAAATTAATGGCGATGAGATGTTGCTGCTTAAGTCCGATATCAATAAGTTTATTGAAGTTTGTGGTGCTTGTGAACGAATCAAATCAACTCCTATTCCCTTTTCTTATTCGGCATTCTTGAAAAAATTTATTTTCTTTTATGTTATGCTTTTTCCTTTGATTTATGCAATGCACATGTCTTATTTTATAATACCGGTTACTTTATTCATTTTGTATGTTCTAACTAGTATTGAGTTGATTGCAGAAGAAATTGAAAATCCGTTTAATGATGCCCCCAATGATTTACCAACGTTTACTTTTGCAAAAAACATTTCATTAAATGCAAAAGCTATTTTACTAACCGATTTTAAAATCTTCCATAAGTAAGCAATGGTTCATTTACCCGATTTAATATCCGACTTGGCCCTGATTTTGGGATGTGCAGGCATCGTAACGCTTTTATTTAAGTGGATTAAGCAACCTGTCGTTTTGGGATATATTCTGGTTGGCTTGTTGGTTGGACCAAATCTGGAGCAATTTCCATCCATTGCGGATACAGACAGTATTAAAGCCTGGGCGGATATCGGGGTGGTTTTTTTATTATTCGCATTGGGTTTAGAATTTAGTTTTAAAAAATTGTTGAAGATTGGAGGTGCTGCAGCCATTACAGGAATAACAGAACTAACCTTGATGATGATATTGGGGTATTCCTTGGGACAATACCTTCAGATGTCGCAAATGGACAGCATTTTTTTGGGAGGGATTATTTCAATATCATCCACCACCATCATTTTCCGTGCCTTTGAGGAATTGGGACTGAAATCAAGGAAATTCACAGGGTTGGTGATCGGTGTGTTGATTATTGAAGATTTGGTAGCTATTATTTTGATGGTTTTACTGAGTACGTTTGCTGTTACACAAAGTATCGCTGGTACTGAGTTGTTTGCTTCAGTATTTAGATTGGGATTATTTTTATTGGTTTGGTTTTTGATGGGCATTTTCCTTTTGCCTACTTTCTTACGAAAAACAGTTCGCTTTCTCAATTCGGAAACACTTTTGATTGTTTCAACTGCTTTATGTTTTGCTATGGTGGTGTTGGCTTATCAAATTGGTTTTTCGCCTGCTTTAGGAGCATTTGCCATGGGCTCTCTGATGTCTGAAACTACAATTTCACATCGCGTAGAGGATTTGATTAAACCCATCAAAGATCTATTTGGTGCGATATTTTTTGTTTCTGTTGGTATGTTGATTGACCCTCAAATACTATTCCAGTATGCTTGGCCAGTAGTATTAGTTACCATTTCTGTTATTCTTGGCAAAACCATTTTTATAACGCTAGGTGCTCTGTTATCGGGTAGAACGTTGCGACATGCTATTCAAACATCAACGAGCATGACTCAAATTGGTGAGTTTTCTTTTATTATTGCAACATTGGGCCTTTCCCTGAATGTAATCAGTGCACAACTATATCCCATAGCCGTGGGAGTTTCTGTAATCACTACGTTTAGTACTCCATTTATGATGCGATTGTCTGATCCATTGTACTCGTTTTTAAATTCAAAATTACCATCCCGATGGATTGCTTTTTTAGACCGATACAGCAGTACAAGTCAGATTATTGATGCCGAGAGTAAATGGAAAAAACTATTGAATTTTTACTTCCTTATTATTATACTCAATACATCAATTATTATTGCTATTATATTGCTCTTCGATTATTTTGTGTTTGCCTTTATTCTGAATTACATTAGATCCGAATGGGTGTCTAATTTAATTACGGGTATAACCGGATTAATTTGCATGTCTCCATTTCTTTGGGCGCTGATGGCAAAAAAATATGGACGAACATCCATTGCTTCTTTATGGCTAAAACGCAATTACAGCAGGGGCCCTTTGGTTATGCTGGAGGTGGTTAGAAATGTTATTGCTATTGTTTTAATTTTTGTTTTTGTTAAAAGCTTATTTGAATGGAGGATTGCTGTTTTGGGCGTGCTTTTATTTTCATTTGTTGTTTTTTTTATATTTAAAAATAAAATACAGAATTTTTATAGTCGACTTGAAGAACATTTTTTTAAGAATCTTCATGAAAAAGAAACTTTACTTAATAAAAAGACAAGGAGCAATTTATCCCCTTGGGATGCTCACATCTATTACTATACCATCAATCCACATGCCGACTTCATTGGTAAGTCTCTAGAGGAGTTGAAATGGAGAGAGCATTTTGGGGTAAATATTGCCTATGTAGAAAGAGGAAATCAAGTTTATTTTGCTCCCCAGCGCGATCTAAAAATTTATCCTTTCGACTCTATTGGTGTTATTGGTACCGATGAACAATTGAAAAAGTTTGGTGAGCTTATGCTTCCTTTTGAAGAAAATATATTGGAAGGTGAAGTAGCTGCCGATTTGCAAAAAATTGCTGTAGATGAGTTAAGTAAGTTAAAGGGGCTTTCCATTCGGGAATCTGGTTTACGAGAAAAAACAGATGGATTGGTTGTTGGGATTGAACGGGCAGGTCAGCGCATATTAAATCCTTCTTCGTCAACCCAATTTGAATATGGAGATATTGTTTGGTTGGTGGGCAACAGTGAAAAGATCAAGCAATTCCTGGAGTTAAAATAAGAAACTAAAATTTTATTTGCGGGGATTAACTGCGTTGATCCCTGTTGGGGTTTGTCAGATTAAAAAGCCAAGCCACTTCGTGGCTCGGCTTTTATTGCATTCATGCTCGCTTGAACCTTTGGTTCAGACTCGCATAATGCAAAAAAGCCAACACATTTGTGTTGGCTTTTTAATCTGCGGAGAGAGAGGGATTCGAACCCCCGGACCTGTGACAGTCAACGGTTTTCAAGACCGCCGCATTCGACCGCTCTGCCATCTCTCCGGCGCAAAAATAGTTCATGTATATTGATTAAAAAAATTCATCCAAATAAAATGATTCAAACAAAGGAGCTTCAACTAAATTTGCCCTTTACATGAAGCACTTAAAGCCCCTAAATGCCTATTTCTGGAAATACCGCTGGCGTTTGATTTTGGGAATTTTTTTTATTTCACTTTCCAATTATTTTGGAATTCTTGCTCCTCAACTCACCGGCTTTATCGTCGACGAAGTTCAAAGGGTAATCAATCCCGCTTCAACATCAACGCAACGTATTTTCTTTGATCCGTTGGTATTTTCCTTCATTCGGTTTTTTAAATCCATAACGATTGAACCCGGACAATTGATTTTATATGCCGGACTTTTGGTATTGGCATTTGCTTTGCTTAGAGGATTTTTCATGTTTCTGATGAGACAATCCATTATCGTAATGAGCCGACTCATCGAATTCGATCAAAAAAATGAAGTCTATGCCCATTACCAAAAACTAGATATGGGTTTTTTTAAAATGAACAGTACGGGCGATCTGATGAGCAGAATGTCTGAAGACGTATCCCGAGTTCGCATGTATACTGGTCCTGCTTTAATGTATTTGGTGAACCTGGTTGTATTAATTGGCTTCAGTCTCTTTTTCATGTTTAAAAAAGATCCATTATTATCAATATACGTTTTAGCACCATTGCCCATTTTAGCAGTGACCATGTATTTTGTTAATACCTATATCAATAAAAAAAGTGAAAAAATTCAATCCCAATTGAGTCGACTCACCGCTATTGCACAAGAATCCTTTTCCGGTATTCGCGTTATCAAATCCTACGATCAGGAACGATCCACTGTTTCTCATTTTGAAAAGGAGAGCGATGCATATCGGAAAAGTGGTATGTCGCTTTCTACATTAGAGGCGATTTATTTTCCTTCCATCGGTTTACTCATTGGAGTGAGTACACTTATAACAATTTACATAGGGAGTGTTTACCAGCTTGAACACCGCATCAGCGCTGGAACGATAGCAGAGTTTGTAGTGTATATCAATATGTTGACTTTCCCTGTTTCTGCAATTGGTTGGGTTGCTTCTAATATCCAACGTGCTTCCGCTTCTCAAAAGAGGCTAAATGAGTTTTTAGATACGGATCCTAAAATCATTGAAAAAGAACACTCAATCGAAATTGATAAAATAGATTCTATAGAATTCCATAACGTAAATTTCACCTTCCCTCATTCCGGAATCCAAGCAATTCGGAATTTCAATCTTACCATAAACCGGGGTGATAAAATTGCTTTGATGGGAAGAACCGGTTGCGGTAAATCAACATTCGCACAACTTTTACTGAGGCTGTATGACCCCCAATCGGGAGAAATTCTTATCAATGGGCTCGATTCCCGAAAACTCAATCTTAATCAATTAAGAAGCAGCATGGGTTATGTTCCCCAAGATGGCTTTCTTTTCAGCGACTCCATCAAAAACAACATTCTGTTCGGCACGGAAACGAATGATGAATCTACAGCCTTTCATGCTGCAAAACAGGCTATGATTTTAAGCGAAATTGAGTCGCTTCCCGATAGCATGAATACGCTAGTGGGAGAGAGGGGGGTCACGTTGTCGGGCGGACAAAAGCAGCGTATTTCCATTGCGAGGGCTATTGCCAAAGAAAATGAAATTTTGATTTTAGATGACTGCCTGAGTGCAGTTGATGCAGATACCGAAGTAAAAATAGCTTCAAACTTGGCTGATTACCTCTCAAACCGCACGGCCATTGTGATTACCCACCGGATCTTGCCTAGCTTCCAATTCGACAAAATCCTTGTTTTGTCAGACGGATCTATTGTAGAGTCAGGTACCCATGAAGAATTGATGCAATTGAATGGCGTGTATGCTGAAATGGTTAACAGCCAAATGACCGGTTTTAAGGCTAATTAAAGCCTATATATGAATGATTTAGCTCTGAATTCAAATTGTCAACTAAATTTTGACAATTCAAAAACAATCCTATCTTTATAAGGACCAAAACAGTAAATAACTAAAAATCATTAATTGTGGCGTACGAGAACAATGAAAAAAGAATGGACAGCGTGTATAGCAAACGCATCAGGGCAGGAAAGAGGAGAACTTATTTCTTTGATGTGAGAACAACACGTGGAAACGACTACTACCTTACTATTACCGAAAGCAGAAAACGTTTCAATGACGACGGGTACGATCGTCACAAGATCTTTTTATACAAAGAAGATTTCAATAAGTTTTTAAAGGCTTTAAATGAAGCTGTAGATCATGTAAAAACGGAATTAATGCCCGACTTCGATTTTGATGCATTCAACCATGAATACGACGAAGAAAATGGAGAAAATGGATATCATGCATCACATTCTACTGCAGCTCCGAGTTCAGAGTCAACTGAAACTTCAGCTCCAGACATTGAGCCAGATGATACTTCATCAACCGACAATGGCGCAAATGAGTCTGTAGATAAGTGGTAATAACGCTACTCGACTCTCATCTTTTTATAGGCATTGATTAATCCATTGGTTGAAGAATCGTGAGATTCTATGCTATTCTCATGCTTTAACTCCGGCAATATGGTATTGGCCAGTTGTTTTCCCAATTCTACTCCCCACTGGTCGAAACTAAAAATATTCCACAGCACACCTTGTACAAAGATCTTGTGCTCGTAGGCAGCAATGAGTCGACCGAGTTCAAAAGGCGTGATTTTCTTGATCAAGATCGAATTCGTAGGCCTGTTTCCTTCGAACACTTTAAAGGGAGCTAACTCTTGTTTCTCGACTTCCGAAAGGTTTTTTAATTCAGACATGACCTCCTCATTCGTTTTTCCATTCATCAATGCCTCAGTCTGTGCAAAAAAGTTAGATAACAATTTGGAATGGTGATCGCCCAACGGATTGTGGCTTATGGCAGGAGCTATAAAGTCGCATGGTATTAAACGCGTTCCCTGATGGATCAACTGATAAAATGCATGCTGGCCATTAGTACCAGGCTCACCCCAGATAATCGGACCTGTTTGATAATCCACCTTATTGCCATGGCGGTCAACCGATTTGCCATTACTTTCCATATTCCCTTGCTGAAAATAAGCAGCAAATCGATGCATATACTGATCGTAAGGTAGTATAGCTTCGGATTCAGCACCAAAGAAGTTTACATACCAAACTCCTATCAGAGCCATTAAAACAGGAATATTCTCCTGAAAGGGCTTGCTTTTGAAATGAAGATCCATTTCATGGGCACCCTTGAGCAACTCCTCAAACCGATCATAACCAATGGTAAGGGCAATAGATAGTCCAATAGCACTCCATAGGCTGTACCGCCCCCCAACCCAATCCCAAAAAGCAAACATATTTTCAGGATCAATTCCAAATGCTGTTACTGCTTTTTGGTTTGTGGAAAGCGCCACAAAATGCTTGGCAATGTGCTTCTCATCACCCGCTTTTTTCAAAAACCATTCCCTGGCGGTTTGGGCGTTGGTCATGGTTTCTTGTGTGGTAAATGTTTTGGAAGCGATTAAAAATAAAGTTGAGTCAGCGTCTATAACGTTCAGACATTCAGCAATATGTGTTCCATCAACATTCGAAATAAAATGTACTTGAATGCCTTCAACCCAATAGGGTTTTAGAGCTTCTGTTACCATAACTGGCCCCAAATCGCTACCGCCGATACCAATGTTAACGATCTGCTTAATTGGCTTTCCGGTGTATCCTTTCCATTCTCCGTTATGTACTTTGTTACAGATTGAGCGCATCTGTTCGAGCACTTTCCTAACATGGGGCATAACATCCTGACCCTGATCGAAGACTGGATTATTGGAGAAGTTTCTTAAGGCTGTATGCAGAACCGCTCGATTTTCAGTTTGGTTAATTTTTTCACCTGAAAACATAGCCTCTATAGCTTGATCCAGTTTACAATCGTGAGCAAATTGAGTCAAAAGCTCTACTGTTTCAGTGTTGATTAAGTTCTTGGAATAGTCGAATACTAAATCTCCTTGCTGTATAGAAAATTCTTGGAAACGTTTAGGGTTCTTTTGAAAAAGATCCCGCATATGTTGTTTTTGCATCTCCTGGGCATGATCTGAAAGTTTGGACCAGGATGGAGTAGTGGTGGGATTTACAGAAGGGAAAGACATCAATTTATTTTTTTGAGTTTGGTTGCAAGAACATCAATCATTTCTGGACTGATATCCAAGTGGGTAACCATCCGAAATTTTTGTTTAGAAAGGGATAAAAATAAAATTCCTTGCTCTTTCATTTTAGCAATGAAAGCGGGTAAGTTGAAATCATCTTTGCATGCTGCAATAACAATATTGGTTTCAACCGGTGAAATGGATTCAATGAAAGGAAGCGACAATAAAACGTTTTCAATCTGCTTTGCATGCGTATGGTCAATCGAAAGCCTGTCTATATTGTGTTGTAAAGCATATGTACCAGCAGCAGCAAGAACTCCAGCTTGGCGCATGCCACCACCAAAAACCTTTCGAATCCTTCTGGCTTTTTTAATAAAATCCGCTTTGCCAATCAGTAAGCTTCCAACAGGAGCTCCAAGTCCCTTGCTTAAGCAAATGGAAATACTATCAAATGCATTGCCGTTTTCCAAAGCTGTTTGACCGGTAGCTACCAATGCATTGAACAATCTGGCTCCATCCAAATGAAAGGCCAGTCCATTTTGTTTGCATACTTTCCCAATCTCAACTATATCCTTCCAATGGTAACAACTTCCGCCACCACGATTGGCAGTATTTTCCAAAACAACCAACTTAGAAATGGGTTTATGCACATCATCTGGATTGATGGCTTGCCAAACCTGTTCAGCTTGAAGTCTGCCTCTATCTCCTGTCAACAACCGTACGGATGCTCCTGAGTTAAAGGCGATTCCTCCTCCTTCGTATTGGTAAACATGGGAAAGCTCATCGCAAATAATCTCATCGCCCGGCTGGGTATGGCATTTGATGGCAATTTGGTTGGTCATGGTGCCACTGGGACAAAAAATAGAGGCTTCCATGCCAAACATTTCAGCAGCATATTTTTCAAGGGCATTGATAGCCGGATCTTCACCAAATACATCATCTCCAACCGCTGTGGAATTCATCACTTCCCGCATCTCAGGTGTAGGCCGGGTTACTGTATCAGACCGCAGATCAATAATCATGTCGCAAAATTAGTCGATCAAAGGCTCTTGAGTTGAAGAAATTTCAATTTTTGTTGCACATATTCGACTGATTTTCAAAAATAATGGGTGATATTTTTGGTGATTGGCTATGAATTGTGGAAAATGAATTTTAAATTTGCAAATATCCATAGCCTGGGAAACCATCCTTCTTTTGAACCATTCAGTCCTAAAACGTGTCTTCTAAAAGACATCCCATTTTTCGAATATGAGGCAGTTAAAAATAGCAACCCAGATTACCAACCGCGATTCACAGGCGGTAGAAAAGTATCTTCAAGAAATTTCTAAAATATCGATGATCACTCCTGAAGAGGAAACCATTTTGGCGCAACGCATCAAAATGAATGATCAGCGTTCTTTGGATAAATTGGTTCAAGCAAACCTTCGTTTCGTTGTATCCGTTGCAAAACAATACCAACACCAAGGTTTATCGCTCAGTGATTTGATCAACGAGGGAAATCTCGGATTGATTAAAGCTGCTCAGCGTTTTGATGAAACCAAGGGCTTCAAATTCATTTCCTACGCAGTTTGGTGGATTCGTCAGTCGATTTTACAAGCCTTGGCTGAGCAAGGAAGATTGGTGCGTCTTCCACAAAATAAAATTGGCACCTATAACAAGGCCAACAAAGCGTACATGGCATTTGAGCAAGAGCACGAGAGAGAACCATCAACCGAAGAGCTTGCTGAAATCTTAGAAATGAGTGAAACAGAAATCAATAACATTTTCCAAAGCAATACCCGTCATACATCTCTTGATGCACCTGTGCATGAAGCTGAAGATGTAGCCATGGGAGATTTGTTGGAAGGTGGAGATGATACCGATGATGATGTAATGAAAGACTCATTGAGGGCAGAAATTCGCCGAGTACTTAAATCATTGAGTCCACGCGAAGCTGAAATTGTTAATGCTTATTTTGGATTGGATGGTGAAAATGGTGTGACCATCGAGCAAATCGGTCAAAAATACGATCTCACCAAAGAGCGTATCCGTCAAATCAAAGAAAGAGCAATCAAGCGACTTCAAAAAGCACGATACAGCAATGCGCTGAAAGCATATTTAGGTTAATAAGTCAAGCCAAAGGCCCCGCTCAAACGGGGCTTTTTTTTTGAACTGTTTTCAACTCTTTTTGTTTTATAAATATGCTCATTTTCCGATTGGGGATCGTTTCCCTTTTACTCTTTTTAAGTTCCTGCGAAAAAGATATCGATATCGAACTGGATGCAAGTCAGCCTCAGTTGGTTGTTGATGCTTCAATTGAAAATGGGCAGGTGCCAATTGTTTTTTTATCCAGGAGTCTAGATTTCTTCAGCAGAATTGATTCCTCTAAACTTTCTGCATCTTTTGTTCGAAACGCTACGGTAAAAATATCCAATGGCTCCCGCGAAGTAATACTTAAAGAAGACTCATTAAGAAGTCCTGAAGGAGCTCGAATCTATTTTTATACCGTTAGAGAAGATAATCGGGATTTCATTGGGCAGTTTAATACAGCATACCAGCTTTCAATTGCGGCAGAAGGGAAAAATTACCGAGCAGAAACAACCATACCCACAGCCACACGCAGGATTGATTCATTGTGGTGGGAAAAATTGCCGTTAGCTGATGATACATTGGCTGCTCGCATCGTGATACGTGCTTCCGATAAACCCGGTTTGGGCGACTACATCCGCTATTTCACTCGCGTAAACCAAGAATCTTTTTTCCCGGGATTCAATAGTGTATTTGACGACCAAGTTATTGATGGAACAACCTATACCATTCCGGTGGATAGAGGGTTCAATAAAAATTCGGTTTTTGCAGATTCACTGACTTACTTTAAACGAGGTGATGTTGTTACTATTCGTTTGTGCAACATTGATAAACAGACCTACGATTTCTGGAGGACTTTTGAATTCAGTTTCCAGAGTATCGGTAATCCATTTTCCAGTCCCACGAGAATACTTTCAAACGTCAACAACGGAGCTTTGGGATATTTCGGTGGCTATGCTTGTCAATACCGAACTTTGGTCATACCCAAATAGAGCTCAGCAATATTCTTTAACTTTACAACCCAAAACTGAACAGCATGTCTGCAATTGAAAAAGTGAGTTGTTTGATTATCGGTTCCGGCCCTGCCGGCTATACCGCCGCAATCTATGCATCACGCGCCAACGTTCATCCTGTTTTATACCAAGGCATTCAGCCTGGAGGTCAATTGACCATCACCACAGAAGTTGAAAACTATCCAGGTTATCCAGATGGTGTTCAAGGTCCTGATATGATGGTTGACTTCGAAAAACAAGCCAAACGTATGGGGGCAGATATACGATTTGGATTGGCAACGAAAGTTGATTTTTCTTCAACACCTCATACAATTTGGATAGATGAGGAAAAAGAAATTCATGCAGACACGGTGATAATTGCAACCGGTGCTACGGCAAAATGGCTTGGATTGGAAAGTGAACAACGCTTAAATGGATTTGGTGTTAGCGCCTGTGCTGTTTGTGATGGATTTTTCTTTAAAGGCAAAGAAGTGGCTATCGTTGGTGCAGGAGATACGGCAGCCGAAGAAGCTCATTATTTAAGCAAGCTTTGTTCTACTGTACACATGTTCATTCGAAAGGATACCATGCGTGCTTCTAAAATCATGCAGGACCGGGTAAAAAATACACCCAATATCAAAATGTATTGGAATACCGAAACGGATGAAATTTTGGGTGAGAAAAACGTGACAGGTGTTCGCATTAAGGATACAAAGACAGGAGAGAAGAAAGAAATTCCCGTTTCAGGATTTTTTGTTGCGATAGGTCATCAGCCCAATTCAGATATTTTCAAATCTTATCTTGATATGGATGATGCTGGATACATCAAAACCATTCCAGGCACTACTAAAACCAATGTTTCAGGAGTTTTTGCTTGTGGAGATGTACAGGATAAAAATTACCGTCAAGCTGTTACAGCAGCCGGCAGTGGATGTATGGCTGCCTTAGATGCCGAACGGTATTTGGCATCTATAGGACATTGATCAATTCATCCAATTCATTAGAATAAATACGGCAGCTCCGCTTAAATAACCAAGTAGGGCCCACAGACTTATCTTTTTGATATACCAAAAGAATTCTATTTTGGTCAATCCCATTGCTGCAACTCCCGCTGCTGATCCTATAATTAAAATACTGCCTCCTGTTCCTGTACAAAAAGCAATGAATTGCCAGAAGGGGTGATCCTGAGGAAATTCAGTTAAGCTGTACATCCCTTGAGTTGCTGCAACCAATGGCACGTTATCTACAATGGCCGATAAAACACCAAGCGACATCACAATGGTTTTTTGATTGCCAAGCAAATCAGTTAAAGAGCCTGCAAGTTCTTTTAAGACCCCTGCAGATTGAAGCGCTGATACACTCAACAAAATACCTAGAAAAAATAAAATACTGGGGGTGTCTATTTTTCGAATTGCAAAATTTACGGAAAGTGAATCTTTGTCATCGGTATCCTTGCCGCTATGAATCAGTTCGGTTAAAAGCCACATGGCTCCTAATGAAAACAACATACCCATAAAGGGGGGTAAGCCTGTAAGGGTTTTAAATACCGGGACAAAAAGAAGAGAGACCAGTCCAATGAAAAGGACTAAATTTTTTTCTCTTTCAGTTGTTCTTGATGTTGAAGACAAATCATCTTCCATGGTCTCTACATTTCCTTTCAAAGAAAATCGAAGTACAAAATAGGGAATGATTACGGATACAATGCTTGGAATAAATACATGTTTGAACGTTTCTACCGTAGTAATTTGTCCACCAATCCATAACATCGTTGTCGTTACGTCACCAATAGGCGACCATGCCCCTCCCGAATTCGCGGAAATGACTATAATAGAAGCAAAAATCAATTTATCTTTTAAGTCTTTGATCAATTTATTCGTTAAAGAAATTAAGACAATCGTTGTGGTTAAATTGTCCAGAACAGCAGATAAGAAAAAGGATAAAATAGCAATAATTAAAAAAATGGAAGTTTTCTTTTTTGTTTTTACGCTGGAAGAAATGATATCGAAACCATCGTGCGCATCAATCAATTCTACAATGGTCATTGCTCCCAAGAGAAAAAACAGAATACCTGATATTTCTCCCATGTGTTCAGTGAGCTCAGTATGTATGAAATCATGATCGTGGTTAAAGACCAAAATAGTCCAGCAAACCACACCTGTAAGTAAAGCTGACGATGCTTTGTTTAATTTGATTTGATGTTCAAATGCAATTGCCAGGTATCCGAGAACAAATGTTATAAGTAAGATCATAAGTACTATTTAACTAAAAGGTCTTCAATACTTTTGGGTCTTATACCCTCTAGCCATTTAAAATTTCTCAATTCTTTTTTATCAGCTGGAATTTGTTTCATGGGGTAGGTTGTTCCGATTACCCCGTTTATCCAAGACACCCGCTTAATCTCTTTCCCAATAAATTTCATGATAATAGCATCAGCCTGCGAATACGTCATTCCCATGTAGGAGCTATCCTCTTCTTGAAGGTAGTAAAGACTTTCACTGTTGCCTTTGGTTCTAAGATAATCAATTTCACCGTTGATAAACTGTCCACTCATGTTGTTCCCTCTCAACTGATTGTATAAGCCCTCTGCAGATTGATTAACCGAAAACGCATTTTCATTTACCAGCACTCTATCGGCTTTTTTATTTCGCGTAAATAAATAAATAGTATCTCCTGAAATTTGACTTTCCTGTGCCCACATTACAGGCTCCTTAAAAAATCGAAATACAGAATCCATGGACGAGTAATACAGACTATCGCACTTACCCTGTAAAGAATCTGAAAAT
Source organism: Chitinophagaceae bacterium (assembly GCA_032110825.1). Classification (GTDB taxonomy): domain Bacteria; phylum Bacteroidota; class Bacteroidia; order Chitinophagales; family Chitinophagaceae; genus Pollutibacter. The sequence goes on from JAULVY010000115.1 coordinate 20,348, forward strand.
ATTTTTACCTGGTGGTAGGCCCTGAAAAATCGAAACGTATCTGCTGGGTTAACAATTCCAGTACTATCAAAACCCAAATAAGCAGAATACAGAGTGTCCGCAGCTACGAACAATGAATCACCTTCTTGTAAAAATTTCATCAAAGGGCGCTCGTAGGTTTTGACTACTTTGGTCGTATTATTAAATTCGGCCTTTCCCGCAAGCATTGAAATTCCTTGAGATGTATCCGAATAATCAACCTGTCCAATTGCCATCCCGGCTCCTGTATTTTTGTTGTAGATGATGCTGTCTGCAATTACTGTTTGTGAACTATCGCGTATAACAGGACGTTTATTGAAGTCGGCAAGACCTTGCTTGAGGTCATAATAGCCGCTTCTGGTTTCGATAGATGACTTTCCATCAAAGATTTTGGTGGGGGATACAAAGCGGGAAATTTCGGTATTCACATTATAGAGAAGTGTATCTGTTGATAGGGTATAGTCGGGGTCTACCAGCTTTACATTTTTTTGAAAATAGACATCTCGCGTATTGGCATAGTAAATACCTTCTTTGCTGGTTAAAACGGATTCACCATTCACTACCTTACCTCCAGTCTTGTATGTTCCGATATTGGCATTTACATCATACTCCAAAGCCTCGGTTGTTAGAACGCCTTTACCGTCGGTTAACTTGACTTTCTTTTTCAATTCGGCAAATTTGGTATTGCCCATGTATTTGAGGTATTGCGAATAAGTATGGACACTGTCGTTATCGTTGATATGAATATTCCCAAAAGCCTCTAATTGATTCAATAAAATATTTTGAATTGCACTATCGCAGTAGAATAATGTTGCTTTTTGACGGAGTACAACATTCCCCACTAAAATATTTAAATCCCCAGCAGTATCTTGTTTTATTCTTCTAAAGGTGTTGGCTTGGAGGATTTGAACGATGTTGGCAGTATCCTGCAATGGCTGTACTGGATTTACTGACTGTGCCAACGACAGAAAGGGTGAAAAAAAAATAATAATTAGTATGCGAATAATCGAATTCGGCATAACCTCAATTTCGAGTAGAATCAACCAAAGGTGCCATTAGAGGTTTTGTCTTGTCTTTTTTCCCAAAAACTGAAAATTGAACATAGCGCTTGGGATGCAAACGAAGATCCTGAAGTAAGATGTTTAAACTGTTGGCCGTGCTATTAAGATTTTTATACAGCATCTCATCTGTTGCCAATTTACCGAGAGAACCTTTGCCCGACTTAACATCCTTTAAAATCAAATTCAATTGCTGTGCTGCCTGATCCAGTGTTGAAATGGTTGATGTAATATCTGCAGAGGCTATATCCCGACTTACGGCTGTTAGGTTATTGATTGCTTTTGTTATGGAATCATTATTATTCTTAAGGTTTTTCGTAAAGCCTTCAATATTGTCCATGCTATTTGCTAAACTTCCTTTACCTGGAACCAACATGGTATTGAGTTGGTTAGTGGTTTGAGCCAGTTCCTTTAAAATTTTACCGATATTTTCTTGGGCATTTGCATCAAAGGTTTTGCCAATGTTTTTGATTGTTGAGTCAAGAGATTCCAGTGTGCTATTTACTTTGGCAACTGTTGGGTTAAGGGTTTCTTTTAAGTTTTCCATGAACCCTTGCGTATCAATCCCTTTAAGCGTATCCCCATCTTTCAGGTATTCCTTGGAGTTGCCTAAGGCTACAACGATAGCCGTAGAACCTAGGGGAGTGGCTTCAATTTTACCGTAAGAATCTTCAGGAATGTTTATCAATCTCGTTAAGTGATACGATACCACAACTCCGCTGAGGTTGGGATCTGTTTCCTCCATTCCATCAACTGCACCTACGCGTAATCCATTTATTTTTATAGCATCACCTATATTCAACCCTTCAACTTTTCTGAAGGAGACATACATGGTTGCTTTTTTTTTCAGAAGATTTTTCCCTTTGAGAAAATTGAAACCCAAAATCAATAGTGTTATCGATATCGCTGTTAATGCTCCAATCTTAGTTTCGTTCGAAATTTTCATGTATAATCTACTTTATGGATTGGTGGATTTATTTTCCATCAATCAATTGTTTGTATTTAATAACTGCATTAGCAATGGAACGTGTTATTTCTATTTGCCCCTGCTCACTATTTAGGTAATCCTCTTCATCTTGATTGGTAATAAATCCTGTTTCAATCAATACAGCCGGCATATTGGTTGCCTGCAATACCCATATGCCCATGTGATTTCTTTGCAATACACCCATGCTTTTTCTTCCAATAGCTGTAAATTCTTCTTCTATCATACTGGCAAGTCGAACCGAATTTTTAAAAAACTTTTGAGACCAAAGTCGGGCTTTGATTACAGCCTCGGGACTGTTCACATCTGGAACATCCATAACCTCGGCAGAAGATTCGTAGCGCTCGTCTTCTATAATTCCTTTCGTTTTTTCATCCGTACGATCCGCTGCCCAAACATATGTTGATGTGCCATGCACGGGATTTGGCGATGATTTGTAAATCGGGACCTTTTTATAATATTTTTTCCGTTTGCTGCCTTTGCCTTTGTAATAGGCAACGGATTTGTAGCCGGTAATGGTTTTTTTGGGGGGAGCTGCATTCACATGGATACATACAAATAAATCACCGTTTTCACGATTTGCGATATTGGCTTTTTCCCGAACATGGTGGTAAATATCTGTGGTACGGGTCATGACAATTCGGGTATCTGGCATCTCATTTCGAAGAAGAGTGTCAACCTTCAATGCCAATTGCAAGGTGATCTGTGCTTCAGTTGAATAGCTTCCTTTTGCTCCCTGGTCTGTACCGCCGTGACCAGCATCAACGATAATCGTTTTGATTTTAGGCGCTTTTGTTACCGGGGAAGGTGCTTGCGCATGCCCAAGGGTAAGCATCACAGAAAGTGGAGCAATCAGGGTATAAAATCGTAAAGATTTCAAGATCATGTAGTGTGCTTTTTCTGCGTGAAGACCCTAGAATCTTCACATAATCTTACAACTTTAAATGATTAATTTTGCCTGCCCATTACTATGCTGCAAGCCCGAAGCAAATTTAGCTTAAAATATCTATTGATCTTGATTTTATGCTCAGGGGCGCTACCCATTTTAACATTATCCAAAGATGTAAAGTATGCGCATCTAGATGATCCGCATCAGCCGGCCAATGCAGATACAGTTATTCAGCCCCCATCGGGAGATACTCTTAAAAAGATTTCCAAGGTTGATACCTTGAATGTCAAAATTTCAAAAGACTCGATCTCAACTCCAATTGATCACAAAGCCGAAGACTCCATGGTTTTGGAAATCGATACCAAAAAGATTTTTCTTTTTGGGAAAACAGAAATTAAGTACGAAGATGTAACCCTCAATGCACCTAAAATTGAATTTGATCAGCAGACACAATTCGTTACGGCTAAAATGGGAAGAGATACCGCTGGCAATGTTGCAGGAATGGCAAAGCTTAAGCAAGGTGAAACTGTGACAATAAGCGACAGTTTGCGTTTTAATTTTAAGAGTCAGCGTGGGCTCACATACAATTCATTTTTTCAACAAGATGAACTTTACAATTTTGCAGAAAAAGTAAAAAAAATTGATCCGGAAACATTTTTTGCATCCGAAGGCCGCTTCACTACCTGCAACTTGGATACACCGCATTTTGCTTTTCGATTTAAAAAAGCAAAATTCATGAATAAGAAATTGGTAGTTACTGGTCCTGTTTATCCCGAGTTTGAACAAGTCCCCGTTCCGATCTATCTGCCCTTTGGAATTTTTCCGATGAAGAAGGGCCGTCAATCGGGGTTTATTGCTCCACAGTTTACCGTTACCGAAGATTTTGGTGTAGGTCTAGAAGGATTCGGATATTACAAAGCATTGAATGATTATTTTGATGCCAAACTCTGGTTCGATCTGTATTCCTATGGATCCTGGAGAGCCAATTTTGCTCCCAGTTACCGACTTCGTTATCGCTACAGTGGAAACTTCAATCTTAGCTTGCAAAACACAAAATTTGCTTTTAAAGGGGATCCAGATTTTCGGAAAAATAAAAGTTTCTTCATAACCTGGTCGCACAGTATGGATAGTAAAGCCAGACCCGGTGTAACCTTTAGCGCTAACGTAAATGCAGGCAGCAGTCGTTATCTTCAGTTGGTTCCTAACGGGGCACTTGTTAATCCGGGTTTTACCGGAGCTACTCAAGGCAGTGGCAATTACATGCAACCCATGAATTTCACCAATCAATTGAGCTCATCCATTTCTTTTCAAAAATCATGGATAGGGTCACCCTTTAATATTGGTGTGAATCTCAACCACAACCAAAATACATCAACCCGTCTTACCAACTTGAATCTTCCAGATATTGCTTTGGTGATGAATACCATTTATCCTTTTCAACCCAAAGAATCTGTAGGGGCCTCCAAATGGTATGAGAAATTGGGTATAGCATACAATGGAAACTACAAGGGGCAGATTTCTTTTTACGACACAGCATTTCAATTCAAAAAATTAATCGATACGTTTCAGTGGGGGGCAAGCCATGATATCCCTATTACCTTATCTCTTCCTTCATTGGGCCCTTTTCAGATTGCTCCAAATTTTTCATTCCGGGAGCGATGGTATGCACAGAAATTTTTCCGCACTTGGAATCCGGTTAAAGAAAAATTGGATTCTTCCATGGAAAAAGGAATGTATGCAGCTCGAGAGATGTCAATGGGACTTTCATTTAGCACAGCCGTATTTGGTACATATCAAGCCAAAAATAAAAATGCACGGGTTCAAGCTATACGCCATGTAATGCGACCTCAATTTGGAGTCAATTACAAACCCGATTTGATGAAGCCCTATTATTTCCGACAACAAGTAGATAAACAAGGAAATAAAGTATTGATGTCGGTTTTTGATGGTAGTATTTTTGGTCCATTTGCATCGGAAGAAAACGGTGGCATGGGTTTTGGAATTGACAACAACTTGGAGATGAAATTGAGGCCTAAATCCGATTCCGGCGAGGCTGAAATGAAAAAAGTGAAATTGTTGGATGGATTTGGTATAAATGGCGGATATAATTTTCTTGCTGATAGCTTTAAACTATCTACGTTTAATTTATACGCTCGAAGCAGTTTGTTTGAAATCATCAACATCACTGCCAGTTACAGTTGAAACAATAGTTAAATCAGGTA
>JAULVY010000116.1:0-24759 GCA_032110825.1 Chitinophagaceae bacterium
GAGGAGGGGAATCATGTTGCGAGTTTCCTCCTCCCTATTCCCTTTTCCCTTTTCCCTATTCCCTCGTCCCTCGTCCCTTGTCCCTTGTCCCTGGAGAGAGTTTTGGGTTGTGGGTTGTGGGTTGTGAGTTATGCTCAATAATTGGTCTGCCGAAATTTTATAGAAAGAAGAATAATACAAAGAATCGCCGGGCCAGAAGATGTGGATGGAATCAACTTGGGTTTCTTTTCCGAGTCCGAAATGCAATCGAATTGTAACTGCAGAGAGATAGCCGCGGTTGGGATTTAGCTCCTGCATTTGTATGTTACCCTTGGAATATAGTTTTACGCGGGTGCCGATCACTGGATTTTTATTGGGATGTAGAAGTTGGACATCAAGATAATGTTGTGTTTTGGTTTCTTGAGTATTGTTTTGATAAATGAAAGCTTCCTCATTGATATTATTCACAATCAACTCTAGATCTCCATCGTTATCCAAATCAGCATAGACAGCTCCACTTGAAATTGCAGGTTGGTCAGTCCCCCACTCTATCTGCTTGTTTTCAAAACTGAGATCACGCGTATTTTTAAAAATATAGTTTGGGATCTTAGTTGAAGGCATGGCTTTGATAAGATCCATGAGCTGGACCGGTTCACGCTCAATGGCTTTTTTTACTTTGTAATCTCCCCAATATTTTAAAAAGTCTTTGTTGGTATAATCGCGCAGGTATCCATTAGTAATGAATAAATCTTTAAACCCATCGTTATCTAAATCTGCAAACAAGGGAGTCCAACTCCAGTCTGTATTGGATACGCCGGCCAATTGCGCAATCTCACTGAATGTTCCATCTCCATTATTTAAGTGCAGCATATTGCGCATGTATTGCTTATGCAAGCCTTGTTGCTGCATAAGTTCAAAAATCTCGTAGTTCTCCTGAAGCTGTAATAATTTTTGTCGCTTGTTATCTTCCGGCAACATATCTAACGTCATGATATCTGGAAGTCCATCGTTATTGTAATCCGCAATATCAGCGCCCATCGAGAATTGAGACATGTGTGATAATGCTGCATCTGATTTATCGATAAATCCTCTGTTTTTATTGTTGATATAGAGATGATCGGGCTCGTTGTAATCGTTTGTGACGTAGAGATCTGGCCATCCATCTAAATTGATATCGGCTACTACTACTCCCAATCCGAATGTAAGTGCAGAGCGACTGATTCCAACGGCGGAAGAAACGTCGTGAAAATATTTTCCGTCGTTTTCATAGATTTTACAACCCGCGAATTCATCTACTTGATTGCGGAATTTGGCGAATTCGAGGTTGTCGACTTTCTTGGTGCTGTGGTTCAGCAAAAACATATCTAGGTCGCCATCGAGATCGTAATCAAAGAAAGCTGCTTGTGTGCTGTAGCTGGGATCATCGAGACCGTATTCCTTTGCGGCCTCTTTGAATTTCATGTTACCCAGGTTGATGAAGAGTTCATTGCGACGGGTATCGGGCTCACCCTTTCCGGAGTAACAGACATAGATATCTAGAAGTCCGTCGTTGTTTATATCAGCCATGGTCACTCCAGTTTTCCAATGACCAGGTCGACCTTCTAGTGAAGCACCAGCTTGAGCAGTAACATCTTTGAATGTGAGTGTGCCCATGTTTTGATAGAGGGCATTGGATTTCATATTGGCGGTAAAGAAAATATCTTGGAGGCCATCGTTGTTGAGATCACCAACGGCTACGCCAGCGCCATTGAAAAAGTATTCGTAGGCTAGAACATTGAGGCCCTCGCTTTCGCTGATTTGATTGCTGAAATGAATTCCGGTTTGCTTGGAAGGGAGTAGCGTAAGCAATTTGGGTTGTGCATGCGCGTATTGCAAAGCAAGTGCTGTTAAACAAGCAAAAAGAAAGCGTACACTAATTACGGGTTTCATTTCAAAAGGATTGCTACAAATTTATGCAAATAAGAAAGGCGCCTTGCGGCGCCTTTCAATTGGTACAAGATAAATTTATTTTCCTCCGTCCCACCAAACCTTGGTCATGAACAAGTCGCCGCCCATGCGGTCAACTGCAGCCTTGTAGTTTGCGGGGTTAGAGCTGATTTCGTTTTCCCAGTATTTCAAACGACGAGGAATCTGATTAGCTTCCCAACGGTTAGGATCATTGGTTGGAGTGAGAGCAGGATACCCTGTTCTTCTCCAGTTGCTCCAAGACTCAATATCGTTGAGGTAGGTAGCAGCCCAATATTCTTCACCGATCAAACGCTTTTTGTCTTCTGTAGAAGCGGCAGCAAAACCACGTCCTGCGATATACGCGTCGATGTCAGACTGACTTCTTGCAAATGAGGCATCAAAACCTGTCCAGTTTTTGATAGCAGCTTCAACACCATTCTTGAAATGAACAGCAGGGTCTGAAGAAATCCATCCGAGAACTGCAGCTTCTGCAGCCATCAATTGAACTTCAGCATAGGTCTGAAGGATATAAGGATCTGACCAATCCATGTATTTCAAATTCAACATAGAGAAGATCCATCTTCCAGTAGAAATAGAAGTATAAGCTGTAGCATCTGCTGAAGAGAGAGCAGATACAATGTTAGCTGTAGTATATCCATTTGGCATACCCTTCTGCGCAGCAGGATCCGTATTCCAAGTTGCAGCCGCATCCGGATTTCCTGTTCCACCAACAACAATCATCAAACGAGGGTCGTTGTTTGCTTTCATCCAATCCACAAAGGTTTTTGAAACCTTACAGTCTCTTGAATATTTGTAGGTGTTCCAGTATCCATCATTCAAACCGTTGCGGTTGATACCTTGAGGACCTTCAGCGAAACGGATGTGAGCGTTATCAGCATTGGAAGTAAATCCTCCTGAATTGTACGCTTCGAGGAAAACGGTTTTGGCAGTTGCAGCGTCTACCTTGCTCATGCGCATGGCAATGCGCATCAAGAGCGAGTTTGCAAACTTCTTCCACTTGGCAACATCGCCACCATAGATGAAGTCCTGAGCGCCAAGGCTTCTTGCAGAACTGCTGAATTTATCACGAGCAGCTTTGATATCGCGAATAAGAGCAGCGTATACGTCTTTTTGAGCCTGATATTTAGGAAACCAGTTTTCTTCGTTTTCCAACCCTTTCCCAGCCTGATCATAGGGAATATCTCCATACAAATCGGTCATGCGGTGAAGATCGAACGCGCGGAGCAGCATAGAAGCAGCATATACATTTGACTGAGAAGCATCAGAAGCTGTTTTGTTCATGGCGTTTGAAAAAAGACGAATTACATCCGTGAAATGACGCTCCATGTAAGCTCCGCTGTACTGAGCACTATAGAAGTATTTGTCACCACTGAAATAACCTGCTGTTGATGCCGTATGCTGAATCATGGTTGCAGCATATAGCATATTCGCACGGGTGTTTTCATACTCACCTGCAATACGCAGGGTTGCAGTAGAGAACAAATAAGCCTGGTCCATCTCGGATACCGAGTTTCGGTCGATGTTCAGCGTTGTTAACTCTTCCTTGTTACAGGAAGCCATTACCAGTGCTAACGAAATCCAGGCAGCTGATTTTGATAATATATGTTTCATAATCTGATTGTATTAAGTGGTTAGATCAGAAGTTTACTGCTACGTTTACACCAAAGCTTCTGGTTTGAGGCATCGCGAAGAACTCAAGTCCCTCTGAGTTGCCAGAAACAGTATATGAAGATTCAGGATCGATATTGGGCACCTTAGACCAAAGGGTAGCTAAGTTGCGACCAACAAAAGAAACTGAGAGTGATTCAAATGGAGTCTTCTTCAACATTGTAGAGGGGAAAGTATATCCCAGAGAGAATTGACGAAGCTTTCCGAATGATGCATCGTATACCATATTTTCAGTTACGTTAGCATAGTTTGCGTAATAATTATCGATCTTGTCAGGGCCCAATGTCCATGTTTGAGAAGCACCAGCAGGAGTTACACCGCTAACCTGGAAATTACCTTCACGGCCTTTGAGTGTTTCATTTTGCAAACCAAATTGGTAAGCAAAGTAGTTGGTTCCAGATACCACGTGACCACCCTTGCGGAAATCAAGCAATACATCCAACTTGAAGTTTTTATACGTCAAGATGGTGCTGATACCACCAGAAATAGGATGACGTGCAGGAGCGATTGTTTCGTAACCTGCAGTTGCTACTGGATATCCATCCGCATTGTAGATCTTCTGTCCCTTGCTGTCGGTTGCGTGCTTGTAACCAGCGATCATACCCAAAGGCTGACCAACGATGTGGCGAATGCGCTCGCGACGAACCCTGGATTCCTCCAAGTTGATGAACTGGATGGGTTGACCTGCAGCATTTTTACCCAAGCTAAGCACCTTACTTCTGTTGTTAGAGTAGATGAATGATGCTTCCCACTTGAAGTCTTTCTGCTGAATAATGGTAGCATTCAACATTAACTCGATACCCTTATTAGAAAGTTCACCGATGTTGATCAATGTTGATCCAAAACCAGACGTTGCAGAAATACCTGTTGCAAGGATATCGTTTGTGGTCTTACGATCGTAATAGGCGATATCGATTCCGAATCTGTTTTTCAAGAAACGGATATCAGCACCAAATTCCAATTCAGAAGATACATAAGGAACTAGACCTTGGTTAGGAATAGAACCATTGTTGATAGCGCCTAAGTTAGCACCCAAGTGACCAGCACCCACCAAACCATACGTAAGGTTCAATGAATAAGGGTTTGGAGCGCCTCCACCTACTTGAGCCCAAGAGCCTCTAACTTTTGCAAAGCTAATGGCATCTGGAAGCTTGAAGGCGTCTGAAGCGATGAAGCTTAAACCTGCAGAAGGATAAATCAAAGTATTGTTATCAGCTGCCAACGTAGAAAACTGATCTTGACGAGCAGTTACGTTTGCAAACAAATAATTTCTAAACCCGATGTTTGCTTGAGCAAACATGGAGTTGGTTCCCAATCCTGAATACCCATAAGAGAGAGCAGGAGCAGCTACGTTGCGAACGCTGTGAACAAAAGGAACAACGAGGTCGTTTCCGCCACCGCCTTTTGTTTCAGACTTACGACGCATTTTGGTTCCACCCAACAATACATCTACAGAGAAATCTCCGATGTTCTTATTGGCACCAATGAAAAGGTCGAGGTTGTCTTCGCGAATAGTTGTAAAGGTTTCAAAGAAATCACCACGAGGCTTGAAAGCTGTACCATATCCGGTGTAGCTCGCATCATCTCTGGTTAAGAAATCAGTACCTACTCTACCTTGGATATACAACCAATCAAATACGTTGTACTTCAACGATGCATTTCCTAAGAAACGATCGGTTTGATCGAGACGGAAGAAATTGTAAGCACCCCAGAATGGATTGGTCTGGAATACGTTACCCTGATAACGCAATTCGTTTCCGTTAGCCAAATCACCTTTTCCAGTTGCACCTGTGATGGCATCAAATGGTACGGTGTTAGGGAACATGAAAATTGAGAAGTTGCTGTTACCGGGAGAGTCAGACAAACGAGGTCTGTTCTTCGCCTTTTGACGAGTGTATTGTCCGGATACCGCCAGTGTAAATTTCTTCAACTGGCTGTTTACATTCATATTAATAGTCTGACGCTTGAATGTAGCGTTAGGCATTACGTCCTTGTTATCCAAATCAGAAACTGCAAAACGATAGTTTCCGGATTGGTTACCACCAGTTAATGCAAGTGAGTTGTTTGCAGAGATACCTGTTTGATAGAAGCTATTCAACCCAACACCGTTGTATGCATATGGTCTTAGTTTTCCGTCGAACTGTATCGCCTGAGAACCATCAAGCTTTGAGCCCCAATGGTTGTTTCCAATGTCAAGCGCGTCTTGAGCAAGAGTTGCCTTGGCACCATCTCTACCCGGACCGTATTGCTTTTGGAAATCAGTGAAGTCGATTGCATTATCAACCGTTACGTTTGAATTATAAGAGATACCAACTCCTTTACGAGACTTACCGGTTTTGGTAGTAATCAATACAACACCGTTTGCAGCGCGCGCACCGTAGAGGGCGGCAGCTGTGTTTCCTTTCAACACAGAGATACTTTCGATATCGTCTGGGTTGATGGCAGCAAGACCGTCACCAGCATCGTTACCACCCCACATACCAGCAGAACCGAGGTTAGAACTCTCCATGGGAACACCGTTGATTACATACAAAGGCTGGTCGTTACCCAATAATGAAGAACCACCGCGGATAACCACGCGAGCAGAACCTGCTGCACCAGTAGCTGGAGTAGATACGTTAACACCTGCGATTTTTCCGGAAAGTGCATTACCCAAATTGGCTGTACGTGATTCAGTGAAACGATCTCCACTGATCTGAGTAACAGAATAACCTAAAGCTCTTTTGCTTCTGGTCATACCAAATGAAGTAACCACAATCTCAGCGCTGTTCAACCCTTCTGTTGCAGTTAAAACAATATTAACCGAAGACTGATCAGCGCGCACAGGAACTTCAGAAGTGTTGTACCCAATTGATGTTACAATCAAGGTTACAACTCCTTTTACTTCCAATGAGAAGCTTCCGTCTTCTTTGGCAATAGCGCCTGTGTTAGATCCCTTTACCGAAACAGAGGCTCCGGAAATGGGCTCGTTGTTTTTGCCGACGATCTTGCCGTCGAGCTTTCTGTTTTGAGCATTGGCTAGCAAGCCCAAGAACAGCATCGGGATGATTAACATCCTTGACAGTTTTAACATAAAGCTTTGTTTTAGTTTGAAGATAAAATTAATAATAAAATAATAGTAGACAAGAAGTTGATCTAATAAATTGGAGATATTTTAGTTATTGTTTAATAAGCAAAATAACCACATTAAACAAAGAGACAATTTTCCCGATATTTTCGATGCATCGGAAATAAAAAATGAATTTACCTGATTAATAAGCCAGCGCAAATAGCACTCTTTTGGAGCTTGGGTTTCCAGAGAATACACATTTTCCCTCTTCCATTGGAGCATCTAGGGATATACAGCGAATGGTAGCTTTGGTTGCTTCCTTGATTTTTTCTTCGGTATCCGGACTACCATCCCAATGGGCAGAAACAAAACCACCCTTTTCTGTCAAAACCGTTTTGAATTCATCCCAGGTATCAACACGTGTGATGTGTTCATTCCGAAAGGCCAATGCCCTTTGATAGAGATTACTCTGTATTTCTTCCAATAAGTTCTTGATATACGTTGCGAGTCCTTCGTTTGGAATCGATTTTTTTTCTTTGGTATCCCTGCGGGCGATTTCAACAACACCGTTTTCAATATCCTTTGGACCTATCGCTACACGCACAGGAACTCCTTTCAATTCATATTCGGCAAACTTCCAACCGGGTCTTGAATTATCAGAGTCATCGTACTTCACAGATATACCAGCCGATTTCAAATCTGCTAACAAACTCTTTACTTTTTCATCCACCAACATCTTTTGTTCTGGTCCTTTGTAAATCGGGACAATAACCACTTGCAAAGGAGCAATGCGTGGGGGTAGCACCAACCCTTCGTCATCGCTATGCGCCATCACCAATGCTCCAATTAATCGTGTGGATACACCCCAAGAAGTAGCCCAAACATATTCTTGCTTATTCTCTTTGGTGAGATATTTCACTTCAAATGCCTTTGCAAAGTTTTGTCCCAAGAAATGCGAAGTACCCGCCTGCAATGCTTTGCCATCCTGCATAAGTGCTTCGATACAATACGTTTCTAATGCACCAGCAAATCGCTCATTGGGAGTTTTAACTCCTTTGATCACAGGCAATGCCATGTAGTTCTCTACAAAATCAGCATATACATCCAACATCTTTTCTGCTTCCACCACAGCTTCTTCGGATGTTGCATGTGCCGTATGCCCTTCCTGCCAAAGGAACTCTGATGTTCGCAAAAATAAACGTGTTCTCATTTCCCAACGAACCACATTGGCCCATTGGTTTATCAGCAGTGGCAAATCGCGATACGATTGAATCCAATCTTTATATGCATTCCAGATGATGGCTTCGCTGGTGGGACGAACAATCAACTCTTCCTCTAACTTGGCTTCGGGATCCACAATCAATTTTCCTTTCTGATTGGGGTCTGCTTTGAGTCGGTAATGAGTTACTACCGCACACTCTTTGGCAAAACCTTCAGCGTGACCTTCTTCTTTCTCTAAAAAGGATTTGGGGACAAACAGAGGGAAGTAAGCATTAACATGACCTGTTTCCTTAAACTTGCGGTCGAGCTCCGCTTTCATGTTCTCCCAAAGGGCATATCCATAGGGTTTGATTACCATACATCCTCTAACGGCTGAATAGTCAGCCAACCCCCCTTTCAAAATCAGATCGTTGTACCATTGTGCGTAATCACTAGCCCTAGATGTCAGTTCGTTACCCATATTAAATCTGCTTTAACAATTAAAGAACAAAACCGTGCAACTTTTGCCTTTATTGTACGTCTTATATTATAAGATGCAATGCGCAAATGTAGTAACTTCGTAGTAATCCTTTAAATGTCTTATCATGAGAAAGATGATTGTGTTCATTTCGGCTTCCTTGCTTGTCATGAGTTGCAGTACAGCTTACAAAAGCGGACAAACTCCGGATGATGTCTATTTCTCGCCTGCCAGAAACAACAGCGGATATGTTATGGTTGAAGAAAACGAAGAGTATCGTTCTGAGAACGTTCCTATGGGAGATCGCTATTTGAGGATGAAAACAATGGGCGGATCTCGTTGGAGAATGTTTGACGAAGATTATACGTATTGGAACAATCCGCATTGGAACAACAGAAGTTATTTCGACATCTACCCTTCATTTGGATCTATGGGCTTCAACAGACCCATTTGGGGTAGTCCATTTTTTGGAGGATACACAGGTTTTTATAATCCTTTCTCTCCTGTGTATTATGGTCAGCCTGTTGTTGTTTTCAACAACGTAAAGCCTACGCCCAGAAGTACTGGACCACGCACCATCAATTTAAATAGCTACACTCCTCCCAAAAACACATATACCAATCCAAAATTGGGTATTGGAAATTTCCGTTTTGATGCTCCAAACAATGGCGGAGGATCTACACCTCGTGGAGGGTATAATCCTAGAGGAAACGGTGAGTCTTATGGAAGTCCAACTCGAACGTTCAGCAGCGGAAGCTCTAATTCAGGCAGCTCTAATTCTTCTGGAAGCGGCGGAAGCAGTGGATCTGCACCGGTTCGTACGTTTCCTAAAGGAGGCAATTGATAGTACGAGTGGAATTTGCTATTCCAATTCATTCCTTAACAAATTTTAGATGATGCGTTTGATTTCCCTTGCGGCTTTGTTGATCATAGCGGAATTCATTTATGCCCAAGAACCTTTAGATGCTCTCCGGTATTCCATGACCGGATACGGTGGTACTGCAAGGGCAAGAGCTATTGGAGGCGCAATGACTTCATTGGGCGGTGATTTATCTGCTGCCTCTGTTAATCCAGCGGGACTTGCTTTTTACCGAACACATGAATTTGTTCTCACCCCTTCTTACTCGTTTGGTTCACTCAAGACCAACTACCTCAATAGCGATGCAAAAGGGAAAAGTTCAACTCCAGATTTCAATAACATCGGATTGATCCTTCCAAAAGGAGGATCCTGGAATGGCAAGTGGAGAAATTTCACCTATGGTGTTGGGATGAATAAAACAGTGAACTTCAGCAATACACAAAAGCTGTCTGGACTCAATACAGAAAGTTCGTATTCAGAAAAATATTTAGAAGAATTGATTAACAACGTTGTTACCGATCCCAATGTTGCCGCTCAGAATTTTCCTTTTGGATCCAGCCTTGCGTTTAACACGTTTTTAGTCGATACCATTTCTGGCCCTAATGGCACCATCAATGGTTACCGCAGTTTATCAACTCCCCAAACAGGAGTGAATCAAGAACAAACCATCACTACAAAAGGTAGAATCAATGAACTGTTTGTTGCAGCAAGCGCAAACTACATGGATAAAATTTACCTGGGTGGCAGTTTGGTATTCAGTCAGCTTCGATTTGAACGAAACTCCAGTTTCAAAGAATCGGATGCAACAAAATTGAAAAACAATTTCAATTATTTTCAAACCGATGAATTTTTATCTACCGAAGGTGTTGGTGTTGGTGTGAAGTTGGGAATTATTGTTCGGCCAGTCGACCGCATTCGGATTGGATTGTCCTATCACTCACCCATTCTATATAATATGGATGACCGCTACAATGCGAAAGTCACCACCGATTTAGAGGGCTATCAAGGGAATGGAGTATTATCTCAGAGCTCTACCGATTTTACCAATGGTGAAAATGGACAATATCAATACGACTACGTAAATCCCATGCGCATCATGGCGGGAATCTCTTATGTGTTTCAAGAAGTGGAAGATGTAACGCAGCAAAGAGGATTCATCAGTGCTGATGTTGAATACATCAATCATGCTAAATCTAAATTTCGTCAGCCAGGAAATAGCAACAATGGAAGTTCCTACTTAGAGGAAGTAAACGATGCTATTGCCAATCAATTTAAATCTGCCATCAATTTCCGCCTGGGTGGTGAATTGAAATTTAAAACATTTATGACCCGATTGGGATTCAATATGATGAGCAATGCATTTGCCACCGAATCTCTCAAAGCCAGGCAAATGAATATCAGCGGTGGAGTTGGTTACAGGAACAGAGGCTATTTTGTTGACTTAACTTATGTGCACGCGCTCACCAAAGATGCGAGTTTTCCGTATCGACTCGACAATGGATTTTATGCTCCGGGGATGATCAGCGGTTCCAAAGGAATGCTTTTGGCTACCATCGGTTTGAAGTTCTGATCTGTTATCGCCTTCCGGTTTTTTCGTAACTTGCCGTCATGGCCGTTTTAAAATTTCGTGTATTCTTGGAAGAAGATGATACCGTGTATCGGGATATTGCCATCAAGCACAATCAAACTTTTTACGAATTCCATTTGGCTATCTTGAGTTCTTTTGAATTCGACTCCATTCATCCTGCAAGCTTTTACAGAAGCAATGATAGTTGGCAGAGAGGAAGAGCCATCAGCATCGAAAAATACGAAGGCCAAGAATACAAGGTTGAACCCCTGGATATGTTTGAAACTACATTGGGTTCAGAAATCAAGGATACCGAACAGAAATTTGTTTACCTCTATGATTTTGTCAAAAACTGGACTTTCTTAATTCAATTGATTGGTGTTTCAAAAGAGGAAAGCAGTAAAATAAGTTATCCGGCTATTACTCGAAAAGAGGGAATAGGTCCTAGTCAATATGGCATCAAAAGTATTTTAGGTGACCGCTTTGCTGATGTTGAAGAAAAATACGACCTAAGCGCCTTGGGTGAAGCATTTTTGGATGAAGGTGAAACAGGTGAAGCAGGTGAAGACAGTGATAACAAAGATGAAGATTCAGGAGCAGAAGATCAAACTCAGGAAGAAGACAATTCTTTTTAGTGAGCTCTCTCAAACATTGCATCTTGGTCGTTGGCCCCACAGCCATCGGCAAAACGGCTGAAGCCATTCGAATAGCGAAAGAGCTGAATACAGAAATTATTTCTGCGGACTCCCGACAGTGTTATGAAGAATTAAAAATTGGTGTTGCCCGTCCATCAGATGATGAATTGAATGCTGTTAAGCATCATTTCATTGCCAATCATTCGATACAAGAAATCATTACAGCAGCAAGCTTTGCTGAGGAAGCTTGGAACTATTTAAACGTTATTTTCCAAACACATGATCATGCCGTTGTATGCGGTGGAACAGGTTTATACATCAAGGCACTTGTAGAGGGCTTGGATGACATTCCAGAAATTGATTCTTCTGTTCGAAATGAAGTGATTGAGTTGTATGAAAAAACGGGCATTGATAACTTGAGGAAAGAACTATTGAAGTTCGATCCTGATTTTACCAATACGGGAGACATCAATAACCCTGCACGTATGATGCGCGCACTTGAAGTTGTAAAAGCAACAGGGATGCCTATTTATCATTTTCAAATAAAAAAAGAAAAGCATTCCGTTGTATCCAATGAGCAACAAGGCGATGATATTCGAGTAAAGTTCTCCTATCGTGTGATGGAAATGCCAAGAGAAGAACTATACAAGAGAATTGATTTACGTGTTGATCAGATGATGGCAGCGGGATTAGAAGATGAAGCACAATCATTACTTTCATCACGCAACCTACCGGCATTGCAAACAGTTGGATACAAAGAATTATTTGATTTTTTTGATGGGAAGATGAGTCGCGAGCAAGCCATTGAAAAAATCAAACAGCATACACGCAATTACGCTAAGCGACAAATGACCTGGTGGAGAAATACAGACATATCGGATGTACTTGTGCCTTTAAAAAAATAAAAACTCATCATTTTCTCTTCAAGCCCAAACGCTCCCCTTCTTTTAGCATCATCTCATAGGCTGCATCATAGTTATTCTCTATAATGCCATCCAGTATCGCTTCGCGAATAGAAGTTTTTATAATACCCACTTCTCTGCATGGGGGGAGTCCAAATACCTCCATAATCATTTCTCCAGTTACCGGTGGCTGCCAGTTTCTAATCTTATCTTTTTCTTCCACCTCTTTCAAGCGTTCTCGAACCAATTCAAAATTGGCGCGGTAGCGCTTGACCTTATTTTCATTTTTTGAAGTGATATCCGCTTCACATAATGTCATCAGATCTTCTAGATCATTACCCGCATCAAACAACAATCTTCGAATAGCAGAATCGGTGATTTCTTCTTTGGTTAAGCTAATGGGACGAAGATGCAGCTCCACCAGCTTGCGCACGTATTTCATTTCTTCGTGAAGCGGAAGTTTGAAACGCTGAAAAATTTTAGGGACCATTCTTCCGCCAACCACTTCGTGACCATGGAAAGTCCACCCGGTACCATTTTCAAATCGCTTGGTCGCCGGTTTGGCAATATCGTGCAAGAGTGCTGCCCATCGCAACCAAAGGCTTTGAGTGTTTACACAAATATTATCTAGAACCTGCAGGGTATGATAAAAATTATCTTTATGCCCCTTGCCATCGATGTATTCGGCGCCGGCCAATTCAACCAAGTCAGGAAAAATCAATTTTAATACACCTGTTTTATATAAAAGATCTAGCCCTATAGAAGGCTTGGGGGATAACAGAATTTTATTGAACTCATCTGTGATGCGTTCCTGAGAAATGATGGAAATGCGTTCAGCTGTTTCGGTTATTCCCAAAACCGTTTCGGAATGAATCGTAAAACCCAATTGAGAAGCAAACCGAATGGCACGCATCATCCGCAAAGGATCATCGCTGAATGTTTTATGTGATTCTAATGGAGTGCGAATTAATTTAGATTGCAAATCGACAACTCCTTGAAAAGGATCTAAAAGATGTATTTCTTTATTATTCAACACATCTATTGGATCAAATGCTAATGCGTTGATGGTAAAATCTCTTCGCTCTTGATCGTCTTGCAGAGTTCCAGGCTCTACAATCGGATTTCTTGAATCACGATTGTAGCTTTCCTTTCTCGCACCCACAAACTCAACATCGTATCCATTGATGTTGAAATGAGCGGTGCCAAAATTCTTAAACCAAGAGAGCTTGGGTTGGGGCTTGAACAGCGCAATAGTCTCTTCAGCAAAGGCTATGGCATCACCGAGACAAACCACGTCAATATCCATACAAAGACGATTCAAGATTTTGTCGCGCACAAAGCCCCCCACAACATAGGCCCTGATTCCTGTTTTTTGAGAGACCTCGCCTATCTTATTGATAATCAATTGCTCATGAGTGTCCAATGCCAATTGCATAGAACAAAGTTACCCAAAGCCAAATTAATAGAACATTTAACTTGTATTTTAAAAAACCCCCTTCTATATTTACACACTTATCCAAATCTCCTCTCTAAAGCCTCCTCATTCTCTTCCAATTTCTACTGAAGAACGCAATCAACCAATTTTCGTAAACACGAACAATTTTAATGATGGCGACTTCAAACAAAGGAGTAGTATTTCTGCTCAAGCAATTTGTGATCAGTGTTACCATGGTAATCATTACGTTACCCGGTTCACATTTATTGGCTAGTGAGATCTCTATAGATGATGCTCCTGTTTCTGCCATGTATAAAACAAGTGGTGCCCCTGCGCAAATGATACAAGCTGCTGTTGAAGCAGAAAGTAGAATTAAAGAAATATTTTCCAAAGCCGACTTCAAAGAGACGCTGTTTGCACATTTTCATGGCAACCAATCTGCACCTAATGCAAGATGGAATAAAAAAGCAGAAGAGTTAAAGACCTTGATACTTGAAAATAAGTTTAATATATCTATTCGTTTAGTTTCTTCATACGATATCAATTACGGTATGTCTGCTTTTGCACAAAAAGGTACCGATGGAATTCCCCAAGCGTTGATCAACAAAAACTGGCTTGAGTATGGCATTACAGAAGAAGCCATGGTTCGTTTGATCATTGAGCAAACTGGATTTGCAATTGATCGTTTCCTAAATGGCGAGGTAGATACAGATGGCAACGAAGGGAAGAGTTTTGCAAATGAGCTTACGTCCATCTATGAAGAGCCGATCACCAAAGGATTGAAATCTGAAATCCTAGATTTGGATGGCAAGAAAATCCAAGTTGAACTTCAGCCTTAATTAAACCGAAACATTAAAGTCGCGCAACGCATCGTTTAAGCTGGTCTTGAGATCTGTGCTTGCTTTACGTTGACCAATAATCAACGCACATCCCACTTGAAATTCTCCAGCTGGAAATTTCTTGGCATAAGAACCTGGTATAACTACCGAACGAGCAGGAACCCTCCCCTTGTATTCAACCGGTTCTGGTCCACTTACATCAATGATTTTCGTCGATTTGGTTAGCACAACATTCGCGCCCAACACCGCTTCTTTTTCAACGATAACTCCTTCAACAACGATACATCGACTTCCAATAAAACATCCATCTTCTACAATGACCGGTGTTGCCTGAAGAGGTTCTAAAACACCACCAATACCAACGCCACCGCTCAGGTGAACTCCTTTTCCAATTTGTGCGCAGCTGCCAACTGTTGCCCAAGTATCTACCATGGTTCCTTCATCTACATAAGCGCCAATGTTTACATAGGAGGGCATCAACACCACATTTTTAGCCAGGTAAGCTCCATAGCGGGCAACAGCATGAGGAACGGCACGAACGCCAAGTGATTTGTAGTCTTTTTTGAGAAGCATTTTATCATAGAACTCGAATGGAGCTAGCTCCCAGGTTTGCATTTGCTGAATACCAAAATACATGAGGATAGCTTGCTTCACCCACTCATGTACCATCCACTCTTCACCTTGTTTTTCTGCCACCCTCAATCTGCCTTTATCTACTTCCTCAATTACATTCCGAACAGCATCTGCATATGCGTTTTCTTTTAGTAGCTCACGATTATTCCAAGCAGCAAGAATTTGGGATTGAAGATCCATGGATTATTTTTTGCAAATATAGGAATTCAGTCAGCCACCTGTGATTGAAAAGTTTGAATTAACTTGGTCAATCAAGAAAAATTCACATCCCCAACTGGGTTCATTTGTATAAACCTCGACCATGATTTCTACAGCAGTTATTTCGTACGGCATTTCAGCAAAAACGTTTCATATTCCATTTATAACTACCGTGGGTGGTTATTCGTTGGATATGATCTTAGAGCGAAGTGGTGAAACGGCAAAAGAAAAATTTCCAAATGCCAAAGTTGTAAAAACATTTGAAGAGGTTTTAAACGAACCTTCCATTGAACTGGTAGTTATTTGCAGTCCCAATACAACCCACTACCCTTATGCAAAAGCAGCGATGTTGGCAGGAAAACATGTGGTTGTGGAAAAGCCTTTTACCAATACCGTTGATGAAGCGCTGGATCTCGTTGAAGTATCAAAACAAACGGGAAAGATTTGTTCTGTCTTTCATAACCGCAGGTATGTGGCTGATTTCCTTACGATGAAAAAAATTGTGCATGATGAAATGCTGGGAGAAGTGAGAGAGTTCTATGCGCATTACGACAGGTACCGTCCGGATCCACGCACCTATGGATTTTGGAGAGAAGAGGTTCTGCCGGGGAGTGGTGTGTTTTATGACTTGGGACCACACTTGATTGATCAGGCCTTGGTTTTGTTTGGATGGCCCAATGAAATTTATGCCGACATCCGCATGATGAAACCTTACTCTAAGGTTGATGATTATTTTGATGTGAAATTGTATTACGATAACCTGATTGTTACGCTGCATTCGAGTATGTTGGTTAGGGAAATGGGGCCTCGCTATATGATTCACGGAACAAAAGGGTCGTTTGTAAAGCATGGCGAAGATCCGCAAGAGGAATTATTGAAAGCAGGAGTTATACCCACAGGACCTGATTGGGGAAAAGAGGAATCGCAGTATTTCGGTCTATTACATACTGAAATAGACGGCAAGATCATTCGAGAAGTCTACCCATCATTACAGGGAAGCTTTGGACTTTATTATCAAAATTTACAAAAGACGATAGCAGAAAAAGCTCCATTGAAAGAAACAGCTGAGGATGGATGTAAAGTGATTCAGTTGATTGAATTGGCGTTTGCCAGCAGCAAGGAAAAGAAGGCACTGTCTTGTATCTATCCTATTAAAGGTTAAGAGTTTCGACTAAAGTCTTTACGCCAGCCTGTTTTGAGAAATCAGTATTAGAAGGAATGTTAAATCCTTGTAGAAATTCACGAATTTCTTTTTCCTTGAGTTTTATTTTTTCAAGCGATTGTGAACTGTAGTTGTAAAGATAATAATCGTAGTACTGTTCAAAAATCCGAATCTCTTTGGAGTACATGTTTTGCGGATCAGGAATCAGTTTGATTTTATATTGTCGGAGAAATACAAGTTTGGGTCCATTGGCAATCACATTCAAGTATCCTTTCACATTGGATTTAGCCAGTGTGTTGGCATTGATAAACTCCAATTTCTCTCCGCCAAATTTATCGGTAAGCAGAATGAAGAAGGATGTTATGTCCCCATCAGGAGCAACCAGCTGTCGGTTGGACTCGGTGCCAACCCGTTGGTCCATGATATCGTAAAGAACTTTTTGATTGATGGTTTTAACTCCTGTTTTCATCGAGATTACACCATCAAAAGATTCCCCGAGTAAATAGGGACTACCCTTTACACGGTATTGACTCACACGGATATAATCTTCGGTCCATTTTTCAATGACATGTTTATTGAAATCGCCAATGGCATCGGGTTGTGCATTTGCTGATAGCGATGAAATCAAAATGAAAATAAAAGCAAACGTTTTCATGAGATCAAGATACAAAAAAGGGACGGCTGTTGCCGTCCCTTTCTATGAATGAACTGTTAATTTGATTATCTAGCTCTAATCCATTTATACTCCTCTACAAACAACGTTCGATCACCACCTTGAACCATCCAATATTTTACCTTGATGGTTTTGGTAGCTGGATCATACTTGTTGGTGCCAGTAATGTCAAGTCTTCCAGAACGACCATTACCTGAAGGCTGTCCCCAGAAATTGGTAACAGCAATCACATTGTCGTTTGCATCAAACTTGAATACAGGAGCAAATAAGCCATATCCCGAAACCGAACCTCCATTGCTGATCAAGTGAATTTCACCGCGTGGATAGCTGGCTCCGAAGTTGTAGGTAGGCTGCCCGTAGTCAACCGCATCCGGGCCTGAAGTATACAAATTTGTAAAGTGAGGATATAAACCAGTAAGTGCAGTTACTACAAAATCCTGCATTGTACCTGTTACACTGTAATACCCATCGTATTTATTTTTCAACGAAATTTTGTACACAACTGTTTTCAAGTTCGCAGGAATTCCGATGCTAGCCTTACTTGTTGAAGCAATTGTAAATGCAAGTCCATAAGCCTTTTTAGGATCCAAAGAACCTGTATTGATTTTCAACTGAAATGAACCTGATACACGCTGACCTTTAGGAATGAAAACAGAAGTTGCTGCTAAATTAACTGCTGCATTAGGCAACAAGGTTAATGTTGCATCCGCAGCTGTAACAGCAGCATCGTTCTTTTGCAGGGTAACTTGAATGTCTTCAGATGCAGGGTTTACATAATCGTAAGCAACCTGAAACAGTTCGATTGTTTGTTCACCTGTTTTGGATTCCAATGAAAGTGAATTTGGGTTTCTGGCAGCAAAGCCGATGGATACAAATTCACCACCAGTGAAGCCTGTTAATCCATACTGACCGCTTTCATAACCCTCGTCCTTTAAGCACGAGGTGAAGCTGATTGCAGCAAGTGCTACCAGCATCCAAGTTTTGTATTTTAAGATAAAGTTGTTCATGACTTCTCCTTTTTCGTTTTTAGTTATTTATGCCAGAAAACTTTAGATGTAAACTGACTAATCGTTCCCTCTGCTTTTACGTTCGCTGTATTATAGTTGTACTCAGAAGAAGGATACAACAAGCGAACAGGGATTGGATTGGATCCACGCTCAGGGGCAATGGACAAGGCAGGTTGGACAACTGCAAGGCGGCGAACATCGTTCCATGCTTCTAGCATTCCAATGCCGTTTAAGGCAATGTATTTCTGCCAAGCCAAGGTTCTTAATCTGTCGGTTTGCGTTGTAGACGTAGGCCAGGTTACACGATCAATGCCGTTTGCCAAGTATGTAGCAGCAGCAGAAGTTGCACTGGGAACACCCAACCAGCTAAATGATTCGGTTACAGCCAAGGTATATGCCGATTGAGCATCACCGCTTATCCATCCGCGGATGGTAGCTTCAGCAACCAAGAAAGATGCTTCTACCGATGTCATTACCCACATAGGCATCGTAAATGATTTGCCAATACCTAAACCGATACCTGAAGTACAGTTAGAACAATTAGAAACATTCGGATTTGCTCCGTAGTCTGTTCCTCTATATGTACCACCATTTTTAGGTGTCCTGTAGATATATGCGATACGAGGATCCAAAAGATCATTCAACAACTTCAAAGAAAAATTATTCGCTCTGTTGTAGTTGTCGTTTTCATTTCCGTTCAACGCATTGAAAAGATGTGCATTGTAGAAAGGATTGGGTCTGTCTGCGCTATAGCCTGGCTGAATTTCAGCACCAACTCCACTGCCCAGAAATCCTGAACCTTCAGAATTGATTTTACTGATTTCTGCCTGTGGATTGAACGTAGACGTACCTGAGCAATGCAACAACATTTTCAGCTTCAGTGTGTTTCCAAACCTAGCCCATCTTGTTTTGTTGCCCTTGAACATGATATCCTGCTTGGCAATGTTTCGATTGACGTTAACATCAGCTGCTTTGATCAATGCAATACCCGCATCCACTTGAGCAAATAATGCTTTGTAGATGTCTTCGCCCTTGTCGTATGTGGGACGAATATTTCCAGCAAGATCAAATGCCGTTGTAAATGGAGCATTGTTGTAGATATCTACCAAATTCATCATTTCCCAAGCACCCATGATCTTAGCGATTCCTTCATAGTATGTCCACTTAAGTTCGCTAGACTTTTTCTCAAGGGTCTTGTACTGACCTGCCGTATAGTATACACTTTCCCAAAGGCCAGTATAGGAGTCTGTAGTGATGTTGTAACTCATTTCAACAGTAGAACGAGAGTAATCGCCTGATGCGCTCCAATATCCTAGCCAACGGGCGAGGACATCATAGCTGCTGGCGTTTCTCGCTGCAGAAGAAGTCATTTGAGCTGCCAAAATCAGATCCGGTGTAATTACCGACTCAGTGGCCGTATTGGGGTTGGTATTGATATCCAGGTACCCCTTCTTACATCCCGAGAGTATCAACCCCCCGAATGCTGCTATCAATATATATTTCATTTTTAACATGGTTCGTTTTTTTCGAGGTTAATAATTAGAATTTCAGAACTACGTTAAATCCATATAAACGGTTTGGAGGAAGAATACCGGAGTTGTTTACACCCTGGGCATTACCCGTTGTGTTTGCAAACTCTGGATCTGTCCATTGATTGGAAACAGGAAGGAGAGTAAACAAATTCCTACCAACGAATCCAACCGTTACCCCTTTAATGGATTTTGTCTTTCTAAGCAATCCAGCAGGAACATCATACGAAAGTGAAATCTCTCTGATCTTCCATGCCGCTGCACTTGTTAAGTAATTCGAGTTAATTCCTCTGTTGGTAGCAACGGCTTCAAAGAAACCATAACCACCTGCACGCACCAATACATCTGTATTGTTTACAAATTTGCCAGTTCCGTCATCATACACTGAATTGGGAACGATAAAACGCATACGGCCATTTGTAGCACTGCGGGCAGAGATTCCAGTGAAGTCCATATCTGGACCAATACCATGATAAACCTGATGTCCACCACGGTAATCAGCAGTAATGGTTAAACTCAAGCCCTTCCATTCCAAAGAAGGATTAACACCTAAAATATGTCTTGGCAGGGTGCGACCAAACAAACGTGGAGTTGGATCCTGTGACGGATAACCTGTATTGCGATCAACAATAATCTTTCCATCTTCTGTCCTCTTGTAATCGGTCAACTTAAACATGAATGCGGGATATCCTACAATCGCAAAGTTTCCGTTACCAATTCCCACTTCATTCAAGCCTTCGTAAACAGAGTTCACACGGCTATCCTGTATGGTGAAGTTTCCTTTGAAGTTGAAAACAAATTCACCCAAGTTGAAAACTGGTGTTAAACGTAAATCAAATTCCAAACCTTTGTTTGTGAAATCAGCAGCATTTACCAATGAGGAGCTATACCCCGTAGAGCGACTCAATTGGATACTGAGGATCTGATTGGTATTGTCTTGAACATAAGCTGTAGCTTCAATTCCTACTCTGTTTCTAAACAAGCTCAATTCAAAACCAACTTCCTTAGAAAGTACGAACTCAGGTTTGATGGCAGGATTGTTTACGCTTGAGCTGGCAGTGAAACCAGGCAAGGTACCATAAGGAAAACCACCTGCTACACCAAACGTAGGCTCAAGTGAATAGGCTCCCAAGTTTACGTTACCCGATTTAGAAACTGAACCTCTCAACTTCAAGTAAGAGATTACATCGCTGTTTTTGATCGCTTTGATCGCGTCACTCAACACCAACGATGCCGATGCACCAGGATAGAAGAAAGAGCGACCCGTAACAGGCAGACGAGAATCCCAATCGTTTCTTCCTGAAACCTCAATGAAGGCCCAGTTGTCGAAACCGAATTGCGCTTTACCAAACACACCCATCAATTTGGTTTCAGAAAAACTAGATGAAGCACCAGGCTCACCTGTTCTATTTGAAATGTTGAAGAGTGTTGGAATGATTAAGTTATTACCAGAAACACCAGTTGATTTTGAAAAGGTTTCTCTGTAGGACTGACCAATCAACCCATCAACAGAGAACTTGCCGAAATCTTTTTGTCCGGATAAGAACGCTTCTGAGTTCAAACGAGTTCCAATTCCTTGACCGTCTGAAACACTGGCAAAAATGTCGTTAACCGTATTGTATTTACCTGAAGTCTTCGCATATGGAGAGAATGTAAATGCTTCGTTTGTACTTCTAGAATAGCTAGAGTTGATGGTTGTACCCAAACGATAGGTAGCGTTTAACCAAGGAAGAATCTTGTAGGTTAATGTAGCTGATCCAATCAGATCATGTGCTGTTCCAGTTGAACGAGACCTATCCTTGATGAAATAAGGATTCTGGTAGTAATCATTAAAATAATGATTCGGACTGGAAAAGGAAGAGTTTCTCCAATCCCTGTAACTCGTCAATGGAATGTTTTGAGCCGTATTGAATACTTCCCAATACGCACCATTTGATGCAACATCGTATTGCTGACGTGTATACGTGATGGTGAAATCCGCATTGAACTTACCGTAGTCTTTAGCTGCTTTAAAGCTAAATGAAGTTCTTCTGTTCTTATCACCTTCCAATGTACCCGTGATGTTTACATCCTGAGCAGAAAGATAGAAGTCCTTAGCAGAAATAGAAACATCATTCTGCATAGTGATCCCTGTTGGGAAATATTTTTCTTTCTCACCATCAATAGGAGAATACTTAACTTTTTGAATCTCACCTTTGTCGTTCGGACGACCCAATTCAACCTCGGTACCATCAAACTCAGTTCCGTATTGCTGGTTTTCAACAGGATCATAAACACCGATACCGTTGATGTCTACACCAGAACCTTGACCGAATTGCTTTTGAAACTTAGGTAAGAAAAGTACACGCTCAAATTGAGTGGAGTTGCTCACCGTTACAACAGGATTGCCACTCTTCGTGCCTCTTTTGGTTTTAACGATGATTACACCGTTTACACCATCCGGTCCATAAAGTGAAGCCGCAGATGCACCTTTCAGAATGTTGATGTCTTCAACATCATTGGGATTCAAGCGGTTTAAAAAACCAAGCGCAACAGGCACACCATCAATTACCAACAAAGGTTGGTTGTTACCCGTCAATGAACGAATACCACGGAGTGTGATACGTGTATCCGCAAATACACCGTTGTTCACCGTTGCAACGTTCAAACCAGAAACCTTGCCGGTCAAACCGTTTTGAATGTTTACAGCACGCGCAGCTGTTATTTCCTTTCCAGAAACTTTAGCTGTTGAATAACCCAATTGGCGAGGTTGCTTTTGAATACCGAGGGCGGTAACCACCACTTCCTGCATTTGGGTTTCGGCTGTTACCAAGGTTAAGGTTGGTGAATTTGAATTCACATTAAACACCTTGGCGTTAAAGCCCGTAGCTGAAACGCTAAGCTGCCCCTTTTCCTTGATTGAAATTTTAAAATTGCCGTTGGCGTCCGCTTTAACAGCATTATTGGTGCCCGTTTCGGTTACAGTGGCATTAGGGATGGGTTCCCCTTTGTCGCTTCTTACAACACCGGAAACGGATCTTGTCTGGGCCATCACCGTCATGCCAAAAAGCATACAGAGAGCCAGAACAGAGGCCAATTTTCTCATGTTAGAGGTTGTTTTATGGTTAAAGAATTAATGTTTTAGATGCCGATTGCGCATCAAAACCCTTACAATGTTAAATATATTTTAACATTTTTGTTTAAACTATGAAGACCAATGCCAATATTTGACAAAACGTTTAATAAAAAAGCCATATCATTTGATTTTTACAAATAATATGGCTTTATATAAGCGATTTTTATATTGACAATAAAAAATTTTAATGCATCAGTACGTTAGAACATGGCCAGCAGCTCTATAAAAACTGATTAATACTATTTTCCAACCACTCCTGCTTGCCACTGGTTTGTTTGGGCTCTCCGTGCTTAAAAGCATAATCCCTTAATTCTTCCAAACTCATTTTTCCATCTTCAAAGCGCTTGCCTTCACCTTGGTCAAATGAGGAATACCGGTTCTTCCTGAATTCTGCATAGGGCGAGTGTTTCATAACATTATCTGCAACAATCAATGCCCGAGCAAATGCATCCATTCCTCCAATATGAGCAAAGAATAGATCTTCTAAATCGGTAGAATTCCTTCTGATTTTAGCATCAAAATTTACTCCCCCTCCGGCAAAACCACCTGACTCCAATATGATAAGCATAGATTCAACCAGCTCATTCAAATTCATGGGAAACTGATCGGTATCCCAACCGTTTTGAGAGTCCCCTCTGTTGGCATCAATACTCCCCAACATCCCTGCATCCGCTGCTACCTGCAATTCATGTTGGAACGTGTGCCCCGCCAACGTAGCATGGTTCACTTCCACATTCAATTTAAAATCTTTATCCAATCCATGATGTCTCAAAAAACCAATCACAGTAGCAGCATCGTAATCGTATTGATGCTTAGTGGGCTCACATGGTTTGGGCTCAATGAAAAAAGTTCCCTTGAATCCCTGCTTGCGCGCATACTCTTTTGCTGCATGCAAGAAGCACGCTAAATGCTCTTGCTCACGCTTCATGTCGGTATTCAACAAGGTCATGTATCCTTCTCTTCCGCCCCAAAACACATAATTCTCACCACCCAATTTTATCGTTGCATCTAAAGCATTTTTTACTTGAGTAGCTGCATGCGCAACAACAGCAAAATCAGGATTGGTGCTGGCTCCGTTCATGTATCGTGGATTGGAAAAAACATTGGCAGTACCCCACAGCAATTTTACTCCACTGGCTTTTTGCTTCATGGCAGCATAATCTACAATAGATGAAAGATTGCTCTCATATTCCGAAAGGCTATTGCCCTCATCCACCAAATCCACATCGTGAAAACAATAATACGGGATACCCAACTTGGTAATGAATTCAAAAGCTGCATCCATTTTGTCTTTCGCGCGCTCTAAAGCATTTGAAGATTTATCCCACGGGAATTGTTTGGTACCGGGACCAAAAGGATCGGCACCCGTATTGCAGAAACTATGCCAATAGGCCACGGCAAACTTGAAATATTCTTTCATGGTTTTACCACCAACAAGATGATCTTCATTGTACCATTTGTAGGCAAGCGGATTATCCGATTCTCTTCCTTCGTACTTGATCTTCCCTATTCCAGGAAAAAACTCTTTGTTTCCTAATGTGATTGACATATTTGATGAATTAAATGAACGGTAAATTAATTTTTTTCGATTAGATATTTTTTCCAACGCTGATAAGCATCCGAATACTGCTGTTGCAACTGTTTATCAGGAGTTACTGTCGACAACACCTTCAACCCATGAAATGATTCATCCGTATTGGCAAAAACTTTAGCTCCCACTCCTGCCGCTCGAGCTGCTCCCTGCGCTCCATCGGTATTGAACAATTCAATGGTTGCTCCCGTGGTGTTGGCAAATGCTTCAGCAAAAACGGGACTCAAAAACATATTGGCTTTTCCCGCACGAACGGTTTGAATATTCAACCC
>JAULVY010000117.1:0-404 GCA_032110825.1 Chitinophagaceae bacterium
TAGCGACTAAAATGGTGCCCTGCCAATGTGAATTGGGAGGAAAAGATCCTTTGTATGTATGCGATGATATCAGTGATATAAAATCAGTAGCTGCCGGAACAGCTGATGGCGCTTTTTACAACAACGGACAAAGTTGCTGTGCAGTTGAACGTATTTACGTTCATAAAAATATATACGATGACTATGTGCGCGAATTTGTAAAGGAAGTCAAGAGTTGGAAAATGGGCAATCCCAATGAAGATGGAATTTATTTAGGACCACTTTCCCGAAAATCACAACTGTCGTTTTTAAGCAATCAAGTGCAAGATGCTGTTCAAAAAGGAGCAACAATAGCATGTGGAGGAAAGCCGGTTGAAGGAAAGGGATATTTTTTTGAACCAACGGTATTGACATCAGTCAACCAT
>JAULVY010000117.1:414-5494 GCA_032110825.1 Chitinophagaceae bacterium
GGCATCATGAAAGTCGATAGCGACGAAGAGGCCATTCAACTGATGAATGATACCGAATACGGACTTACGGCTTCTGTTTACAGCAGCAACAGAACAAAAGCAGAACAGATTTTATCAGCTATGGACAGCGGTACTGGATATTGGAATTGTTGCGACCGTGTGAGTGCAGCACTGCCATGGAGCGGAAGAAAACATTCAGGATTTGGCTCTACCCTATCTCACGCAGGTATAAGAGCTTTTGTGCAACCCAAAGCCTTTCATTTGAAAAGCTGATTTTTATCATTTTTAATTCCGCCTATGTTTAGTACATTCAGTATATCATTTTTTTAAATGACTGAATATTACCCTTCTCCCAACAAAAACAATTTATTCCTAGACATTCGATTGGTGCTCTATACCGGTATTCTGTTATTAACAGGAGGACTGGGAGTTATCATTTATAAGAACATCGATCAAATTGGTCACTTAGCCATCATCATAGCCATGACAGTATCTTGTCTGGCCTGCTTCTATTACTGCTTCAAAAAAGCAATACCATTTAGTAAAAACAAAGCTGAATCACCAGGGGTTTTATATGACTACATATTATTGTTAGGAAGTATTCTCATGGTTACCTTGATTGGATATGTGCAGTATCAATACCATGTATTTGGACAGCAATGGAAATTAGCGAGCTTCATTCCCATGGTTTTGCTTTTCGCAATTGCATACCGATTTGACCATCAGGGAATTTTATCCATGGCCATTTTTAATTTGGCCGGATTTTTAGGAATAACAATCAACGAAAGCATTTTCACTGAAAAGGGATTATTGAATAATAAAACAACGTTGATCACTGCTGTTACGTTGGGCGTGTTTTTAATTTTGGCAGCTTGGGCTAGTAAATTGTATCGCTTCAAGTTTCACTTTGAAAAAGTCTACCACTTCATTGGAAGTCACTTTTATCTACTTTGTTGCTTCATCGCTCTTTCGGAATATTATCCAGCATATTGGGTATGGGCTATTGGCTATTCCTTGGGCATTGCGTATCACTATTGGAAAGCAAATTCAGAGAAATCATTTTATGAAATTGTAGTCACCCTACTCTACGGATATGCGCTCATAAGCTATCTCATTGTAGATCTTCTTAGAAGAGCAAACGATACTCTTGTTCTGATGCAATTTTCCTCCTTGTATTTTTTAGTCAGCGGTATTTTGTTGATCATAGTGCACATCCATTTCTTCAACAAATTCAGGAAATATGCTGGCCTATAAAAAAGAGATTTTAGAGATCGCTAGAAAAAGAGAGGCTATTGATGAAGCAGCCTCGGAGGGGCTTATCTCTAAAGAGGAAAAACAGCGACTCCTTTTTCAAATTCCTTCAAAATCATTTACTCCTGGATTGGTTCTACGTATCGGGATTGGTTTTGGAACATTTACAGCAGCGTCCATGTTGAGTTCAGTTGAAGTATTACTCCTTGGAACCTTAGCCACTAACTCATTCTTTTTTCTCTTCAATGGGATCGTATTGATTTTTCTTCTCGAAAACCTAATCAAAGTGCGCAGTCACTTTAGATCTGGTGTTGATGATGTATTGCTGTATACAGCACTGCCTATGATCATAGGTTTTTTTGGAGATGCATTAAATGAAAAATTCAAGTACGCTCCTATTGTAATTTGTGTTATTGCCATTTTGATTGCTGTAGCTGCGGTCATTCGCTATGCAGATCGACTTATTTCAATAGCGGCTTTCATAGGAAGCTGCGTATTGTGTTATTTCATAATTGATGTATTCAAGATCAGGGAGCCATTTGTCTTTCCTATAATGATAACCTCAATTTCTGGTTTGGTCATTGTCGCGAGTGCGATTCTAAAGAAAAGAGATTCTTTATTAGATTATCGTCATTGTTTTGAAGCACTAGAAATGGTTAGCTTGATAACGTTATTCTTATCGGTAAATTTTCAAATCATTGAATCGTATTGGCTAAAAATTGCATTGAAAACAACCACCGAATTTCCTTTCTGGCATACTCTTTACATGATCACAACTGCCTTACTACCCCTGTTTTTAATGGCCTGGGGTTGGAAACAAAAGGAATTGAGTTTTTTGCGTTTGGGTTTTATCATGACGGGTATTTCCTTCTTGGATTTTAATGATTTCATGAAATGGTTTCCAATTGAAACAGCTTTTTCAATATTAGGGGGACTATTTATTTTGATCGCTTATTATTTCCTGAAACTATATAAATCCAGTCCAGGTAGCTTTGAATTCAAAGAAAAAAAAGTTTCCGGAACGCGGATCGACTTTGAACATCTGGTCGTTGGTTGGGGAGCAAACATGGGATGGCAATCAGATGTTGCTGCCGCTGCTCCAAGTGGAGGGGATTTTGGAGGGGCTGGTGCAAAAGGTGAATTTTAGCTAGAGCCCAAAGTACGCTTTAGCATTGCCGTAGCTGATATCAGCAATCATTCCACCAATCCATTTTTCGTCATTCGGTACAAGGCCATCTCGCATGTCATTTGCGAGCATATTGCAAAGAATTCTTCTAAAATATTCATGGCGTGAAAAAGAAAGAAAACTCCTGCTGTCGGTTATCATTCCGATAAAAGTGGAAAGAAGACAAATGTCTGATAACACATTCAAATGCTCTTCCATTCCGTTTTTTTGGTCCAAGAACCACCAAGCCGGACCAAACTGAACTTTACCCTGAACAGAACCATCGTTGAAATTGCCGCACATGGAAGCAAATACTGCGTTATCAGCAGGATTGTTATTGTACAATATGGTTTTAGCGAGTTGGTCAGTTGAGTCGAGATGATTTAACAAAGCCGAAATGCGTGAAGCCTGAGTATAGTCGCCTATAGAATCCAATCCGGCATCAGCTCCAAGCTTTGCTTTCAATCGTGCATTGTTGTTTCGAATGGCACCCAAATGAAATTGCTGCACCCATCCTTTTGCGTGATAGAGTTTGCATAGCGAAGACAATACATGGAATGCAAATGCTTCAGGATCAGAGAAAGAAGTTTTACCTCCAGTAGAAATAAAGTTTTTGAATTCGGTTTGAAGTGTTGACGTAAAGGGGGTGTTCTTGGGCACTTGGGAAAGTCCATGATCCGAAATTTTACAACCCGCCGCTGCAAAATAGTCGACACGTTTTGAAAGCGCTTCCAACAGCGAATCCATATCCTTTATCTCAACTCCAGATACTGCAGAAAGATTTCTAATGTAGACGATAAAAGAAGCAGCGTCTTCAATGGCAAAAGATTTATCTGGCCTGAATGAGGGTGCGACTGGAATTTTAAAACTTGAATCCTGTTTGATTTGGTGATGATAGGCAAGATCATCACAGGGGTCGTCGGTCGTGCATTGGTATTCGACTCGGTAGCTTTCTAAAAATTTTCTGGCCGTATGTGAAGATCCTGAAAGCAACTGGTTGCATTCTTCGTAAATGGCATTTGCAGATTGCGGATTTAGGTATTGCTCAATACCAAAAGAGTTTTTCAACTCTAAGTATGTCCAATGAAATAATGGGTTTCGAACTGTAAGCGGTACCGTTTTTGCCCAAGCTTGAAATTTCTCTAAATCACTTGAATCACCTGTAATGAATTTTTCATTCACTCCGGCAGTGCGCATAGCCCTCCATTTGTAATGATCCCCCTTTAGCCACAATTCAGTCAAGTTTGCATACTTCTTATTTTCAGCAAGTTCGGATGGAGGAAGATGCGAATGAAAATCGATGATAGGCTGAGGAGCAGCATATTCAAAATAGAGTTTTTCGGCGAGGGGTGACTGGAGTATAAAGTTTTGCTTGATAAAGCCATTAGAGGGGTTCGCCATAACAGAAAATTTCATTACTAATATCGTATCTGAACGTGAATAAGCCAGTTGGATTCCATCACTTTATTTACGCAAAGGATTTCGAAATTTAAACAGAATCGCGAATCGTCAATACATTAGGCAAAACAATGATATCATTGGCAGCTGCATAGGATTTCTTTTCAATCATTTTCAGCAACAAGGTTGCTGCCTCCTTCCCCATTTCAAATGCAGGCTGTGTGAGGGTGGACAGTGATGGATTCAACAGTGCAGCTGTCCGTAAATTGGTCATTCCAATTAAACGAATGTCTTTCGGGATGTTGAGTTTTAAATCTTTACAAACTTGATACGCGGTGATAACGTATTTTTCAATAGACGCAAAAACACCGTCGGGTCTTTTCTTCAACATGAATAATCTTCTCAATAAAGAGTAGTTCTGATCCATGTCATCGGTAAACTCAATTACCATATCATCGGTAAAAGGTATGCCCATGGATATAACAGCATCCTGAAAACCCCTGCGTCTCTCAATTGAGGTATAGAGAGGTTCCATGGTAGAGAAAAAAACAGGACGCCTTGATCCGGCTTTGATTAAACGCACGGTCGACTCATAAGTGCTCTCGTAGTTGTTGCTGATAACCTTAGGAAATTGAAGCAAGTCGGGTACCCGATCAAAGAACACCATGGGTAATTTGGTGTTTTCATAAAACTCCTGAAAATGAGAATATCCTTTTCTTCCTGTGCACACAGAAATGATCAATCCGGAAATCAATCCGTTTTCCAAATGATCCAATACCGCTATTTCCCTTTCTAAGTTTTCATGGGTGAGGTAAATGAAGGTGTCATAATTCTTAGCCATGGTAACACTTTCAATACCATCTACCGCAAGAGCAAAGAAATTGTTTACAATATCCGGGATGATAACTGCGATTTGTTTTCCCTTTTTCTTTCGAAGATTGCTGGCAAAGGGATTGGGCTTGTATTTGTATTTTTTAGCCAATTCCATAACCCTGCGCTTGGTATTGGCGCTGATTTCATGACTATCGCCTAAGGCCTTAGAGACCGTCGATACCGACAGTCCAAGTTCCTTGGCCAACTGAATCATGTTGATCCCTTTCATGCTGCAGAGTTAAGGAAAAAACACGAACCTTAACTCTTTAAACTCCAGCCTTCGCGGAACATAGGCTTGAGGAGTAAATCTGCTTCTGAATCGTTTTTGAATTTCTCTTTAACCGGATCCCATTCTAAAGTCCGCTTTACTTCATATCCAATATTCATGATAGA
>JAULVY010000117.1:5504-13568 GCA_032110825.1 Chitinophagaceae bacterium
AGCATGCAGAGCTGGTTCTATGACCTATCTCAACATCGCAAATTGGGTTCTTGCCGGTTTTGATACAACCCAACCAATCCAAGTAATGATCGCTTGATTCATACAATCGGGTCTCCCCCTCTTTAATAACTGCAGAAACAATATTGGCAGGATCACTAACCAAAATAGATCGGCTTACATCTATCGTACCTTTTTCACCAATGAATCGAACTGCATTCCCTTTTCCAAAATCATCGTGAGTCATGATGATGCCATTGGCATAGATCATTTTCATTCCTTTAAGAGATCCATTTGTGGGTGGAATGAATTTAACCGGGCCCGAATCATCCATTCCCAATCCCCATTGGGCGATATCCAGCATGTGCGCGCCCCAATCTGCTACACCGCCACCACCGTATTCTCGGTAATTTCTCCACAAGGGGAAAATATCCATCTCTACTGGTGGTGCAAGAGTGGCATTGAATTCGCGGAATGGAGCGGGTCCAATCCATTGCTCCCAATTTACCCCTGCGCGGAGGGGTTGAGCAGGGAGATCGCAGGGTAAAGGAGTTTCACCAAAGCTCACAATAACCTCTTTTATGTTTCCGATATATCCATTGCGAACCAATTCGCATGCATGACGGAAGTTTCTCCAACTGCGTTGCATGCTTCCTGTCTGAAATACTGTTTTGTATTTTCTGGCAGCCTTCACCATGGCTCTTCCCTCTTCAACTGTATGTGCAAGAGGTTTTTCGCAATACACATGTTTGCCCGCCATAGATGATTCTATAGCATGTAAACCATGCCAATGATCAGGTGTAGAGATCACAACAGCATCAATGTCTTTGCGTTGAAGTATCTCTTTGTAGTCATCATACGCAGTAAACCCTTTGAAACTTGTGTTTTTGCCATCCCGTTTTGCCTGCGAATAATATTTTTCAAGTAAGGAATGGAAATAATGCAACTTATTCAAATCCACATCACTTCCTGCAATTACATTGGCTTTATCCTTGAAGTTATTAAGTAAGCCTCTTGCCTGTTTTCCAGTACCAATAAAACCCAAGTTGATCATGTCACTTGGGGCAGTGAAGCCCCTGCCTAAAACATGCCGGGGTACAATCATAAACCCTGCAGCAGCCATGGCAGAGCTTTTTATAAAGGCTCGTCTTTTATTGTTGCGTTGAAGTGACATATGCAATCGGTTTGTTTAAAGGTCATCAATTTTTTTATACCGAGGGACTAGAGATTTCATTACAGTCCAGGCAATAATATAGGCTATAGCACAAAATGCGAACATAATGGTATACCCCGTTTCCAGGTTGCCTTGCGCTTCATAGTGATCAAACAATGCGCCTCCCACTTTACTCGTCATCACACCACCGATTCCACCTGCCATTCCACCAATACCCACAACAGAGGCAATGGCTTTATTGGGAAACATATCTGAAACGGTAGTGAAAATATTTGCACTCCAAGCTTGGTGAGCAGATGCACCAATTCCAATTAAAATAATGGGTACCCAATAGCTTATATCGCCGAAGGGCTGAGCAAGCAATACAACCAAAGGAATCAACGCAATCACAAACATGGCCCTCATTCTTCCATCATATGCCGTATAGCCTTTGTTGATGAAATAAGCGGGAAACCATCCACCTGCAACTGAACCCAACATCACCATACTATACAAAACCACCAGAGGAACCATGGTATCGGTTCCAGTCATTTGGTATTTGTCTTTTAAAAACTTGGGGAGCCAAAAAAGGAAAAACCACCACACTCCATCGGTCATGAACTTTCCAAAAGAAAAAGCCCAGGTTTGCTTATACCCAAACAAACGCGTCCATTTCACTTTCTCGTGTGGAGTTGCAGAAATATTCTCCTCTCCTTCTTCAGCTTTTTGGATATAGGCTAATTCTTCAGTAGAAAGTCGCTTTTGCTCCATAGGCGGAGCATAATAAATGATCCAGAATATCAGCCATATAAATCCAATAGCTCCGATGATCACGAAGGCCATCTCCCATCCCCAAACTTGTGCAATCCAGGGTACACTCAATGGCGCCAATACAGCGCCAACATTGGCACCCGAGTTGAAAATGCCTGTAGCAAAGGATCGTTCTTTTTTGGGAAAATATTCTGCTGTAACCTTAATTGCTGCAGGAAAGTTCCCTGCCTCACCCAAGGCCAAGAAAGCCCTTGCAAAAATAAAGCCCAATACAGAAGCAGGCACAGCAGCCAATCCCGCCCATCCCAGGGTTTTTAAGATAAATTCTCCGATGGGAAGTGCCGTTGCATGAATCATGGCACCAACCGACCATATGATAATAGCCCAAGAGTAGCCGCTTTTGGTACCCAATTTATCAATTACCCTTCCTGCAAACAATAAACATACCGCATAGGTAAACTGAAATGCCGCGGCGATATCTGCATACTGCGAGTTGGTCCAGTTGTACTTTTCCTGAAGCAAAGGATACAATAAACTAAGAACCTGACGATCGAGATAATTAATGGTTGTGGCTGCAAAAAGAAGTGCTACTACGGTCCACCTAAACCCGCCTATTTTCTTGGCCATGTCGTTGAATTTTAGTTGAATTGTTGGTTGTCTTTCAAGTTAGCTATTTTCCTTCATCAGTACCTTCATCCAATCGATTTCTGCTATAACGTTTTCGTAAATCCAGTACCCTTTCGAGGGCTAATTTTTCTTAATTTACCGAATCATTTTTTGATCAGGAAACCTCGCCACATGAAATTAAAAATTCTTTGTTTTGTTCTGTTCGTTTTAAGCGCTTATGTCCCAAAAGCGCAATCGAAATCTCTAAAAAATGCAGAGGTTTTGGTCTATACCAAAAATGGAACTGGATATGTACACGATAACATCCCTTCCGCTGTTGAAGCGGTAAAAAAATTAGCCGATCAAGAAAATTTCAACGTAACCGTTTCAGATGATCCAACCGTTTTTTCAGCAGATACCCTCAAGAAATACAAGTTTGTGGTTTTCCCAAGCACCAACAACGACATTTTTGATACCGATGCACAGCGTTTAGCTTTTAGAAGATATATAGAAGCTGGTGGCGGAATGGTTGGTTTGCATTCCGTGACCGGAACAGAGCGCAAATGGACCTGGTTTAAAATGCTGATTGGGTGCACATTTGCATGGCATGCCAATTTTCAAAAATTCACCGTGCGCGTGACAGACCCCGAACATCCCTCTGTAAAAGGAGTACCCTTGGTTTGGGAACGTGAAGATGAATTGTATTTTGGCAAAGAGTTATATCCGGTAACGAATGTTATGATGGCTCATCAAATCACAACATTAAACTCCAAACAAAAAGACCTGATTGACAAAAATGCAGGTACGTTTACAGAATACTATCCAGCTGTATGGTACAACCGTTTTCAGGGGGGACATGCCTGGATTTCAACCTTAGGTCACAGTAAAGAAACGTATTCCGATCCTGTATATTTAAATCATTTGTTACAGGGACTTCGCTTTGTTGCATCACAGGTTAGAAACATCGATTACAGCAAAGCAACTGCATCACATAGAGACGATCAACTAAAAAAATAAATGCCATGGTGAATAACAAAGAATTCAACAGAAGAGACTTTATGAAGTCGACATTAAAATCAGGGGTAGCAACTGGAATCGCTGCAGCCGGCTTTCCAACCATCGTGCCTGCACATGTGCTTGGAAAAGATGCCCCTAGCAACAAAATCAATATTGGTGCCATCGGTGTTGGCCGGATCTCTAGAGATCATGACATGGCTGAAACATTGAAATACGATCACGCGCGAATCATGGCTGTATGTGATGTTGACAGCAAGCGATTGGAAGATGGAAAAAAATACGTCAACAATTTCTATACCAAAAAAACAGGAAAGCCTTACGATGGTGTAACCATGTATAGCGACCACAAGGAGTTGCTTCTCAATAAAGACATAGATGCCGTTCTAATCAGCACACCCGATCATTCCCATGCATACTTGGGTATACATTGCGTTGAAGCAGGCAAAGATGTGTATCTGCAAAAACCAGCCTCACTTACGATTGCAGAAGGCCGT
This sequence comes from Chitinophagaceae bacterium, assembly GCA_032110825.1. Taxonomy (GTDB): domain Bacteria; phylum Bacteroidota; class Bacteroidia; order Chitinophagales; family Chitinophagaceae; genus Pollutibacter. Next base: position 9,543 of record JAULVY010000117.1, read on the forward strand.
GCATTAAGCAATGCAGTTCAACGCACAGGAAGAATATTGCAAATCGGAAGTCAGCAACGATCCTCTTCTCAATTTCGATATGCTGCAGAGTTGGTTAGAAATGGAAGAATTGGAGAATTGAAAGAAGTGTTCATTGGACTTCCAAGTGATCCGGGTGGAGAGGTGGAGCCTGAGATGCCGATTCCAAAAACATTGAATTACGATGCATGGTTGGGATCAACACCCTACGTGTATTATACCGAAAAGCGAGTACACCCTCAAGTGGGATATGATCGTCCGGGTTGGCTTCGTTGCGAACAATTCGGAGCGGGAATGATAACCGGATGGGGTACACACCATGTGGACAGCGCCCATTGGGGAATGGATACAGAGTATACTGGTCCCGTTGAAATCTGGGGCAAAGCAGAATTTCCTAAATCAGGATTATGGGATGTTCATGGATCATTCACCACCTATGGCAAATATGCAAATGGCGTGAAGATGACCATCAGCACCGAGCTTCCCAATGGAATTAAATTTGTAGGTACGGAAGGATGGGTTTTTGTAACGCGAGGCGCATATAAAGCAAGTCCGAATGAACCTTCAGTTCCCAATCAAAAAGCATTATCAGCCAGCAATCCCAAAATCATCGAATCGGTTATTGGTCCAAATGAGATCAATCTTTATCGCTCAGAAGAACATCATGGAAACTGGTTGGAGTGTATTCAAACAAGAAAGCAACCCATTACTCCCGTTGAATTGGGACATCGTGCATGTTCAACTTGTTTGATTCATCATATTGCGATGAAGTTGCCCAGAACCCTGCATTGGGATCCAATGAGTGAAATTTTTAACAACGATGATGAAGCCAATTCCATGTTGAACAGACACCACCGTTATCCATATTTGGTTAAAGGATTAGCATAATAGAAAAAAGATGAAACGATTATTGATAATGAGTTTACTGGCTGCACCGTTAATAATGAAAGCACAGCCTTCTATTAAACTGATCACACTGGATCCAGGTCATTTTCATGCGGCCTTGATTCAAAAATCCATGTATCCGCAAGTAGATCCAACAGTTCATGTGTATGCAGAGGAAGGCCGAGATCTTCAATTGCATTTGGATCGGATCAAAGGATACAACCAACGTACAGCAGACCCTACCTCCTGGAAAGAGCAAGTCTATACAGGCAAGGATTTCTTTTCAAAAATGATTGAAGAAAAGAAAGGGAACGTAGTGGTATTGGCAGGCAACAACCGACTCAAAACCAATTATATTAGCGAATCGATTAAAAACGGATTTCATGTTTTTGCTGATAAACCCATGGCCATCGATACAAAAGGGTTCAAACAATTGAAATCAGCTTTTGCATTAGCAGCTAAAAAAAATCTGCAGCTGTATGATATCATGACCGAGCGGTATGAAATCACCACCATGCTACAACGTGCTTTTTCCATGGAGAAGGATCTCTTTGGAGAATTGGAAAAAGGAACTGCAGAAGATCCGTCGGTAACCAAGATCAGCGTGCATCATTTTTACAAGTATGTTTCAGGGAGTGCCCTAACTCGCCCCTCATGGTTCTTCGACGATAAACAGCAAGGAGCTGGCATTGTTGATGTTACTACCCATTTGGTTGATTTGATACAATGGGAATGCTTTCCAGAGCAAATCATCGATTACAAAAAGAAGGTGAAGATTCTAAATGCGAGAAGCTGGACTTCGCCTGTATCGGAGAAAGATTTTAGTATAGTAACCAAAGAGCCCGTGCCTGATTATCTTAAACCTCTTGTAGATTCTAAAGGAGATATTCAAGTGAAATGCAATGGTGAGTTTACGTATCAAATAAACGGAGTACACGCCAAAGTATCGGTGGTTTGGAATTATAAAGCTCCAGATGGAACTGGAGATACGCACTACTCTTTGATGAGAGGTACTCAAGCATCATTGATTATCAAACAAGGGAAAGAAGAAAATTACAAACCCACTCTCTACATCGAGCCCAAACAAAATTCTACCGACTTTGAGAATACGTTAAATCGGGCTATGACAAGTGTGGAAAAAAAATATCCCGGCATCACCTTAAAAAAGGCTGGTAATGGCTGGATTGTTGTAGTCCCGGAAAAATACAACAATGGACACGAGGCACATTTTGGTCAGGTTACCGAAAAGTACCTCGACTACCTCCAAAACAACAACATGCCTAAATGGGAAGTGCCCAATATGATTGCAAAATATTATGTTACTACAAAAGCAAAAGAAATAGCTGAACAATGAAAAATACAATGCTCACATCGCTGATGCTGCTTACAGCATTACTAAGTTTTTCGCAAACGCAAGACATCAGCAGCGGTGCAGCACGAACGATTTATGATTTGTTGCGAACTGTTCCCGGTGTTGAAATCTCTTCAACCGGTTCGCTCAGAGATCAACCCAAAGTGTATGTTAGGGAATCTAGAAACCTAAAAGGAAAAGTGGCTGCTACTTTTGTTTTAGATAACGTTATTTACGAAGGGGATGTTGGGATGATCAATCCCGTTGATGTAGCTTCAGTTACGGTACTCAAAGATGATGCTGCAGCTGCTGCTTATGGCGCTAGAGGATTTGGAGGTGTGATCTTGATCAATACCAAAACCGGTAAGGGGTATGTTCCACCAACTATTCACTCCTATGATAAATCTGCATACCAATATTTTATTAGCAAGGGAATAGAGATCCGCGCAATCGGTAAAGATGGAAAAGAAATTACTACAGGAGTAATATCGAAGGAAACACCAACGAGTATTTTTATTCGTAAAAAAGAAATCCTGAAATCAAACATTGAAAAAGTAGAAATTATAACCACTAACGAATGAAAGAGTTAAGACAGACCTGGAGATGGTTCGGACCGAATGATCCTGTGAGTCTTCAAGATGTAAAACAAGCAGGTGCCGTTGGCATTGTTACCGCACTTCATCATGTACCCCATGGTGAAGTATGGACTTATGAGGAAATCATGGAACGTAAAAACCTGATTGAATCTTATGGACTCACTTGGGATGTAGTTGAAAGTGTGACCATCCACGAAGAAATCAAAACGAGAACAGGTGATTATCAGAGTTGGATCGATAAATACAAAGAAAGCTTAAGAAATTTAGCTAAAGCCGGTCTTCGTGTAATCACATACAACTTCATGCCGGTAAACGATTGGACACGTACTACGTTGAACTATGTGATGCCCGATGGCTCAAAAGCACTTTATTTCAACTGGGTCGACTTAGCCGTTTTTGACATTTTCATTTTGCAACGCAAAAACGCAGAGTCGAGCTACCCTGCTGATATAGTAGCTGAAGCAAAAACCAGACATGCAACGTACACACAAGAGCAGTTGGATGAACTAGCTGGAGTTGTGATGTTTGGTATCCCCGGAGAGAAAAAAATAACAGTGGAGAGCATGCGTGAAAAACTCTCGCGTTATGATCATATTGATGCTAAGGTTTTGAAAAGTAATTTGGTTTATTTCCTTCAGCAAATTTCCCCTCTTTGCGATGAACTGGGATTGCAATTGGCCATTCATCCAGATGATCCTCCATACGATATACTGGGTTTACCCCGTATTGTGAGAAACATGGAAGATCTGCAGTTCATTGTTGATTCTGTTCCAAACCAAAGCAATGGCATTTGTTTTTGCACGGGATCACTAGGAGCTCATCCCGATAACAACTTGCCAGAGATGGTAAAGAAGTTGGGTACGCGAATTCATTTTACGCACTTGCGCAATACAAAAAGAGATGCTCAAGGAAACTTTTTTGAAGACGATCACCTCGCAGGAGATACCGATATGTTTGCGGTGCTGAAGGAACTACTTAAGATCCAACAAGAAGTTCCTTATCAAATCAGTTTCCGTCCCGATCACGGTCACCAAATGATCGACGATCTTAAGAAAGTCACAAACCCCGGATATTCCTGCATCGGCAGATTAAGAGGCTTGGCAGAGATTAGGGGGTTGCAGGTGGGGATTTTGAGGAATATGGGGACGAGGGACGAGGGAAAAGGGACGAGGGAAT
>JAULVY010000118.1:0-8974 GCA_032110825.1 Chitinophagaceae bacterium
ACAAGGGCCTATGCTAAAATTAAAAACTCTTTGATCACAGCCGGTTGCAGGTTCAAGCAATACAGAGTATTGACCCAATACCAGATTCATGAATTCTATGGATGGAGACGTGGCATCTGTTCCTGTATTGAAATGATCTGATGATGAAATCACACCATCTCCGTTGCTATCAAAACCCAACGTATAATTAAATGGGAAATAAGATGATGGGGTAGTATTGAGTACGGTGTAAATGGCATTCCCACTTGTACAACCCGGATTTGTGGTTATGATCTCTTGAATAGAAAGACCTGTTGATTCTTCCCCAACGCTATTGGGATCTCCTCCACTTTGAGCTGGTTCTTTGATCCAAGTACAGCTGCCATCAACATTGCGGGCATAGCTGTTGCCGTTACCCTGACTCGGATTGATTTGTTCATAATCAATCACCATGTTATCCAAATTGAATGTAAATGTGCTGCATCCTCCAGCAGAAACAGTAGTAATGGTTGTTGATGTTTCTTTGTTGGCTACGCTTCTTACAACGGCATCAATCACTTGCATCGCGGAACTAAATAATACAATTTGCTCACTTGCTGTTCCACCATTGGTTAAAAAACCATCTTCGGTCTCCGGAATTGCTCCGCTTGCTGTTCCGCTGGTATACCAATTTAAATTAACGGGTACAGCACGGTTGCGGTTTGCACAACCTGAGGGAATGACATCCATACCGCCCAATACGTAAAATTCCCCGGGACCCAGCATCGTATTTTTTGGAATGGTAATAGAAAAATCTCCATCTGTTATTACATAGCAACCGATATCCATCGTACCTGGACCTAAATTTTTCAATTCAATAAATTCTGATTTCGTGCCGCAGGTATTGTTGGGCCAAGCCATGAACTCGTTGATTACCAGCCTTCCTTGAGCCAATGCAGGGCTTAAAAACACCTGCATCATGCATAACATGCCTAGTTGTACAATTCGGTTTTTGAGGCTGGTTTTCATGATTTTAGGATTTCGGACTCTCTAAAAACGCTTAGAAAGTCTAAAAATTATGTGAAAATTGAAAAGATTTTGCAATTACCAATTAACACGTAGTTCTCACCCTTTGTATAAATTGAAGAAATCAGTATACATACATTCTATAGCTTTGAGAATCATGCTCCTGGAATTTAAATGGATATCGAAATATTGGCTGTTTCAGCTTTTGGGCTGGGGTTTATTTATTGGTATCAATATCTTTTTTGCCATTACCTATAATTTAAACGACAATCAGTTTTTAGCCCGATTGGCAATTTATGTAGGAATTGGCTTACTATTTTCTCATCTCATGCGGCTTTCCATCAAACGGATTGACCTCTTGGGGCGGTCCATAAATTATCAATTGATAGGGTTTGTAATCATTTCTATTTTATTTGGAATCACCATTGGAATTATAGATACGTATTTGAGTCTGCTTTTAAACTTAGAATACAAGGAAGAAAAAGCGCTTCAGATGAGTCAAAAAATTTCCAGTACTATTTTTACTTCGTTTACGTATCTCTTCATCTGGAATTGTATTTATTTCATTTACCACTACATCGAACAATCCAGAAAAACGCAGTTGGATAAATTAAAACTTGAAGCTGTGGTAAAAACGCTGGAGTTGAAAACAATTAAATCACATATTAACCCCCATTTTATATTTAATGCATTAAACAGCATTCGGGCATTGATTGATGAAAATCCATCAAGGGCTCGAGAGGCTGTTACAGCATTGGGCAATATGCTTCGATCAAGTTTACTTTCAGATCAACAAGAAACAATTTTATTGGAACAAGAATTGAACATCGTACGTGATTATTTGAATCTTGAACTTATTCGTTTCGAAGACAGACTCGATGTAGAATATCAAATTGAAGATGAGGTATTGGACGAACAATTTCCACACATGATGCTGCAAACCTTGGTTGAAAATGCAATCAAACACGGAATTGGTCGCTCGATTGAACCAGGCAAAATCTCTATTTCAGCCTCTGAACGCGATAACATCATTTTAATCAAAGTCTCCAATACAGGAAGTTTGAACTCCAATTCATCAGGGGAAGGATTTGGGTTAACCAGTACTTCAAATCGTTTGCAATTGCTTTATGGAAACAGGGCATCTTTCAGTATTAAGCAAATTGATTCCAATTGGGTTGAAGCCCAAATTCAAATTCAAAAAGAAATACATTGAGTATGAAAAAAAATGCTTTGATTGTTGACGACGAGAGGCTGGCGAGAATGGAGTTAAAAAAGCTGTTAGCTGAGCACGAGGATATTCAGGTTGTAGGCGAAGCGGCCAATGCCGATGAAGCTGTTAAGCTGATCCATGAACTTAATCCCGATCTGATCTTTTTGGATATTCAAATGCCTGTCAAAACCGGATTTGACTTGCTGGAGGAATTAGAAAAAACACCTCCTGTTGTATTCACAACCGCGCACAATGAACATGCTATCCGCGCTTTTGAAGTAAATGCATTGGATTATTTAGTAAAGCCCATTGATCCCAAGCGTCTTTCAGATGCTCTTCAAAAATTTTTTCTTACCGACGACAAAGAGCAGCTTGATCCCGAATTCAAATCCGAATGGCGAAATTCACTTTCAGAGTCGGATCAGGTATTTGTAAAAGATGGTGAAAAATGCTGGTTTGTGAAGCTCTCAGAAATTCGTTTGTTTGAATCAGTTGGCAATTATGCTCGGGTATTTTTCAGCAACAACAAGCCCCTGATTTTAAAATCACTGAATGCACTTGAGGAACGGTTGGATCCCAAGGTCTTTTTTCGAGCAAATCGCAAGCACATTGTTAACCTGCGAATGATTGAACGGGTAGAACCCTTTTTCAATGGAGGATTGCTGTTGGAGATTAAAGGCGGGGAAAAAATTGAAGTTTCAAGGCGTCAGGCCGTTCGTTTTAAAGAAATGATGAGTTTATAATACAGAACTTGAGTTGCGGCAAAAATTCGTCTTATTTTTGTAGAAATTATCAGATTTGATAGCCATTGAGCATGTTTTGTTGAGTGATGAAATTGCCGAAGCACAATTTGTTTGTAACCTGTCTGCCTGTAAAGGAGCATGTTGCGAAGATGGAGACGCAGGAGCCCCTTTAACAGATAAGGAGCTGGATGAAGTTAATCAGGCTTACCCCATTGTAAAATCCATGATGACACCTTCAGGGATTTCAGAGGTTGAAAAAAACGGGCTTTACCGATACGACAGAGAATTTGGGTGGGTTACGCCAACAGTAGATGATAAAATATGTGCCTATGGGGTGCGTGATCGTTCCGGAGTCATCAAGTGTGTTTTTGAAGAGGCCTATGTTCAGAAAAAAATCAAGTGGAAAAAACCCATTTCCTGCCACTTGTATCCCATCAAACAATCTCGTTCCAAGTCTTCCAATCAAGAATACCTCAATTACGAGCCTCGAAAAGACATGTGCGCTCCAGCCTGCTCCCTGGGACAGGAATTGAAAGTGCCGGTATACGTATTTTTAAAGGAAGCATTGATTCGAGCGTATGGAAAAAAATTCTATGAGGCTTTAGATGCGGTAGCAAACAATTATTTTCGTAAAAAGAAACCATCCAATACATAATCTATGTCTCAAGAGTCTTCTGTTTTTAAAGCCAAAAGCACCATCAAGTCTGCAGATCTTGTGCATAGAAAAACAATCAATTACAATATAGGAAAGTACAATGCAGTTGTTCCCTTGGGTAAAAAGCAGTTTTCTAATTTAGACTTTGCCCGAGAGAAAGCGAAATTGTTGAAATGGAAAAGCATAGAGTCTTTGGATGTGTATTTAGAGCAATTTGAAAAAAAATTTACACAACGTGGAGGAAAAGTTATTTGGGCTGAAAATGTAGAACAGGCATGTGAAGCCATTCTAAAAATTTGCCGAGAAAAAAACTGCAAGCGGTTGGTGAAAAGCAAAAGCATGGTAACCGAAGAAATCCACTTGAATGAATTTTTAGAATCCAATACTATCGAAAGTGTAGAGACTGATCTTGGTGAATACATACAGCAGCTTGACCAAGAGCCGCCCTACCATATTGTAACTCCCGCCATGCATAAAAGCAAAGAAGATGTGGCTCGGGTTTTCCATGAACATTTAAATACACCTTTGGATCTTACACCAGAACAAATGACGCTGGTGGCTAGAGAAAAGCTAAGGGAAAAATACATCAGTGCAGAAGTTGGAGTTACTGGTGCAAACTTTATCATTGCAGATACTGGAAGCATTGCTGTTACTGAAAACGAGGGCAATGCTCGACTCAGTGCCTCTTGGCCCAAAACACATATTGTAGTTACAGGGATTGAAAAAATTATCCCCCAGATAACTGATCTAGCTCTGTTTTGGCCACTGCTCTCTACCTATGGTACGGGTCAGCAGCTCACTGTTTACAATTCAATCATCAATGGCCCTAGGCAACCTGGCGAAGAAGATGGTCCTGATGAAATGTATGTGATTTTACTTGATAACGGAAGAACTCAGTTGATGCAGGATCCTGTGGCTCGGGAGAGTCTTTATTGCATTCGTTGTGGTGCATGCTTAAACGCATGCCCGGTCTATAAAAATATTGGAGGCCACAGTTACGATACTACCTACAGTGGACCTATTGGAAGTGTGATTACTCCCAACTTAAAAGATCTTTCTGAATGGAAACACTTGAGCCATGCTTCTTCGCTGTGCGGCAATTGTACGGAAGTATGTGCTGTTAAAATTAATTTACATGAGTTGTTGCTGCACAACAGGCGCAAAGCCGTTAGAGCTGGCAATGGCGAGCTCTTAGAAAAAGTAGCCTGGGCAGCTTGGCAGCAAGCTATGTTGCACCGACCTATTTTAAATCTAGGAAGTAGGAAAATAAAAAATTGGGTTGTGAATCGGTTGTTGAAAGGGTGGTCAACCTATCGTGATGATCTTCAATTTCCTGAAAAATCATTCAATCAGTTGTGGAAGGAACGACAGGCTGTCGCTGAAAATTAATTTTTCTTCTGAAGCTGTTGTTTACCAAATACACTCCCCACAGGGTTATCCCTGCTCCAGCTACCACAAAAACGGATAAACGCTCATTCATAAAAATAGCACCTAAGATGAGAGCAACAATGGGATTTATATACGCATGAACAGAAACAAGTGTTGCCGGAAGTTTCTTGAGTGCATAAATGTAGGCTCCAAAAGCTAAAACCGATCCTATAACAACCAAATAGCCAATCGATAGCCATGCATTCAGCGGAACTTGATCGTATCGTACAAAATTCCCAGTGCCATAGGAATAAAGGTTTAAAAGAATCCCGCTTGTAAACATTTGCCAACCCAGCGAAAAGTAGGGATTCATTTTTTGGGCATGCTTTACCGTTAAAAGAGTTGCCAGAGCCCATGTAATACTCGAGATCAATCCGTAGACAATTCCCAGATAGAAGTCGGTGTTTTTGATTTCTTCAAAAAAATCAAAAAATGCTAATACAACACCACAAAATCCCATGCCAATTCCTAAAATGGTTTGCTTTTTGAATTGAATGTGTTTAAACATCATCAAGCTAAAAAGAACCACCCAGATGGGAGCAATTGCTCCCACTATAGATCCTAGTCCACTGGGTAAATAAACAACCGATAAAACACTCAAGCCATTGCTGAGCACGAACATGAGAATCGACATCCAAATTATTTGTGGAAGCTGATTTATTTTAGGCCATTGATTTCGAAAGAGACCAAAATACAGTATGTAGAAGCTGCCGCCAATGAAATGCCTCAATCCGGAAAGTTGAAGAGCTGGCATATGCATCACTCCAACTTTTGATGCAATCCAGGTAGTACCCCAGAGGATACAAACCAATGAAAGTGCAAACATGGCCTTTTGCCTATTCTTCTTTCGTGTGATTGCTGCAGTTCTCGGCATGTCCAGATCGTATCAGTGGCGGAAATGTCTTTGACTTGTTATGACCATAACAAGACCTTCCTTCTGGCAATATTCAATTGAATCTTTATCGCGTATAGATCCTCCAGGCTGAATAAATGCGGTTATACCTTCAGTATGTGCCATTTTTACACAGTCGTCAAATGGAAAAAAGGCATCACTAGCCAATACGGCCCCTTGAAATGAAAAATTAAACTGTTTGGCTTTTTCAATGGAATGCCTCAGCGAATCAATCCTCGAGGTTTGTCCACAACCCTTGCCAATCAACTGCTTATCCTTCACCAAGGCAATGGCGTTGGATTTAAGATGTTTACACACTTTATTTGCAAATGATAAATCTTCTTTTATTGCTTCGCTGGATTGTGCGCCACCAACCTCTTCCCATTTGATGACATTTCCCATATCGTGTTCTTGCGTAAGTACGCCATTTAAAATGGATTTGAACTGAGTGGAGCCTAAGTGATTTGATTTTTGTTTTAAGAGGATTCTGTTTTTCTTGGTTTTTAGAATCTCCAAGGCATCTTCTTCGTATGAAGGTGATATAAGAACTTCAAAGAATAGTTCATTGATAAGCTCCGCCGTTTCTTTATCAATTTTTCCATTTGAAATAAGAACTCCTCCAAATGCACTTTCTGGATCTCCCTGCAGTGCGGCTTTCCAAGCCATGGCCGTAGAAGGCCTGGTGGAAATACCACATACGTTCGTATGCTTGATGATGGCAAACGTAGTCGCTTGCTCACCCTTGAATTCCTCCATCAAGTGCATGCATGCATCTACATCAACCAGGTTGTTGTATGAAAGTTCTTTTCCATGGAGTTTTTCAAAAAGCTCTTCCCTATTTCCGAAGAAAACACTTTTTTGATGTGGGTTTTCGCCGTAACGCAAAACATGGGGATTCCCCTCCATGTGTAAAAATTGATTTTGGCTATCGCCATTGAAATATTTTGCGATGGCAAAATCATAGTGTGCAACAACATTGAATGCTTTGGTAGCAAACGATCTTCTTTGCTCAAGCGTTGTACTACAGTCTTGTTGGGTAAGTAAATCAATGGCTTCAGTATAATCCGATTTGGATGCTATAACAAATAAGTCAGAATGATTTTTTGCAGCTGCTCTGATCATCGATGGTCCTCCGATATCAATTTTTTCGATGATGAGTGACTCTTCTTTGGTATTGGCTACTGTTTCCTCGAAAGGATAAAGGTCAACAACTACCATATCTATTTCAGGGATTTCATATTCTTTCATTTCCTGTAAGTCCTGTGGAGAGAATCTTCTTCCCAGGATGCCCCCAAAAATTTTGGGATGCAGGGTTTTTACTCTACCGCCGAGAATAGAAGGATAATTTGTTACCTCTTCAACTGGAATGCATTCTAGACCTAAATCTTCAATGAATGTTTGTGTGCCGCCCGTAGAATAAATTACAACACCATTTTTCTGAAGCAACCTGACCAAGGGTTCTAGTCCGTCTTTATAAAAAACAGAAATTAAGGCTGAGCGGATTTTCTTTTGCATATGCTGATTTTATCGTCTTGGAAAGGGGCGACAGTCCATACTGATGCACCCTTTCTCCGGAGTTGAATAGAAGGGCAAATTTACTTGTTGTGCATGGCTTTGCCATTCCTTAATTTTCCACACTTTATTTGATCCATCTGCCACCAGAAAGTGATGGATCAAATGATTTTGGTATTCATAAAAACGGATATCGGCACCCTTGCGGATCAGTTCAAATGATTTTTCAAGCAAACAGGTTCTTTGAGTACTGTTAATTTGCAGGAGTTGCATCGAATTTGAGAGTATTCGAATCTTCCAGTGCCTAACTCCCAATTCTTTACTCAGGTTTTGGGTTAATTTTTTTAGACCATGATTTTTGATATGGGACGAGGAATCCATTGTGATTTCACCAGATCCACCGTGTTGGTGTATAAGCATACTCGCTCCAGTTTTTTGTAAAATGTACATCTTATTTGTTTGATGTAGTTCACGTTCTTGCCAGAACAAGTCTCCAACCAACAAGGCGACAAGCAATAGAATTTTGACCTTACTTGTTTTTAATTTCCATGGATTTTGAAAAAATGAATTTAAAAGGAGAGCCAGTATACAACAAGAGGAAAGCTTCCATGTATAAAGATGAAGTTGAGTGAATGGAATTTGATCCATTGCCATAACAAATTTATTCATCCAAAGCATCAGCAAATCAATTCCTTGTCCTAGGCTATTTGCTAAAACGGGTAATGGAGAAAAAAGCAATAGAATAATCAGAAGAATCAAAATTATACTTGATAGGGGAACAACCAGAAGGTTGCTGATTAAAAAAAGCAGTGGAAATGATTTAAAGTGATATACAAGGAATGGAAGTGTGAGTATTTGAGCAGCAAGTGTGGTAGCTGCTATATTCCAAATCCATTTTATAATCTTGTGCTCAATCTTTATCATTTCGGCAAATACCTTTTGATAAAGTAGAAGTGACCCTACGGCGGCAAAGCTCAGTTGAAACCCAATACCAAAAAGCCAATCAGGATTCAACGAAAGCATAATGAAACCGGATAGTCCCAAACTATTTAAATTGTTGTTTTTGCGGTAAATGACTTGAGCGAGAAGAAATGATGAAAACATCCATGCGCTTCGAACAATAGAAGCTGAGCTTCCTGTTATTGCGGAGAATAACCAGATGAGTGGTAAAACAAATCCAACCCCAAATTGCTTTACTCGTTTTTTATTGAGGATTTGATGGGCAATTCCTGTGATCAGTGTAAAAATCAATCCCACGTGCATTCCCGAAATGGCAATCACATGAATCACACCTGTATTCATATATGCTTCAAGCAATTCAGGATCTGTATTTTCTTTGTATCCAATCAGTAGAGCTGAAGCAAGTTGTGCATGGTTTGGATATTTAATGTATTTTTCAAGTGTATGTACAATTGCCAATGTTATTTGATCAAGAATTGAAATCCAGTCCGATTTTCCTTTCTGAATTACGATCATGTTTTTATCATCCCAATGGGTATTCCAGTATATCCCTTTTTGATTTTGGATTTGTTTAAAATTTGGTTCACCAG
>JAULVY010000119.1:0-1570 GCA_032110825.1 Chitinophagaceae bacterium
CTTGAGTGAGAGAGGGACCCAACTGGATTTTATTGGGAACGCGACTTTGAGCCAAAGATTGAGCATCTGTGTTGCATACGATGAAATCCACTCCTCCAATATCCAAGCTATGCATGTAATTGACTGCGTTACCACCGCCGCCACCTACACCGATTACTTTGATAATGGAAGACTGTTCTTTTGGGAGATCAAATTGTATCATATTCTGGATTTTATGGGTTTGAATTTGGGGTTTGTATGATTATAGATGTTTGTCGCCTTCTTCTTTAAAAAGGTCAATCAGTCCGTCTTTGATGCTGTTCATGAAATCAGAAAGTGTTTTTCTGCCTTTTACAGGAACAGAGGTTTCCACGAGTTCATCTTGACTCACCAATGATTCCTCTGTTTTTACAGGACGCGTCCATATACGTTTCTGTTCAGGGTAAAGTTGGTTTTGATTGTTTTCGTAAACATTATATCCTTTTAGAATTAACCCAATACATGTAGCATACATGGGCTTTTCCAATTCAGGAATATGATTAGCGGCAAGATGCTCGTTGGGGAAACCAATACGTGCATTCAAGCCCGTTGCATATTCGGTGAGTTGAATAAGATGCTTAAGCTGAGATCCGCCACCGGTTAACACAATGCCTCCATTCAGCATCTTATTATCCAATCCAACCTGCTTCAAATGAAATGTTACAAATGCAAGTATTTCACTCATGCGGGCTTGAATAATTGAAGCCAGATTTTTAACACTGATTTCACGTGAAGGCAATCCACGTAGTCCGGGTATTTTAATAAAAGCATTTGCCTGCGCCGCATCAGCAAGAGCGCTTCCGTATTGCACTTTCATCAATTCCGCTTGTGTTTTTAAAACACCCAATCCCATTTTTATATCGTTGGTGATGTTTTCACCTCCAAAAGGAATAACGGCAGTATGTTTCAAAATACCTTCATAAAAAACAGCCAGATCAGTGGTTCCACCTCCAATATCTAAGATGGCTATTCCCGCTTCAATGTCTTGCTCACTCATTACAGCAGCAGAAGATGCCAAAGGTTGAAGCATGAGGTCTTTTACTTTCAATCCTGCTTTTTCTACACTTCGGTTGATGTTGCGAATGGCATTTCGATCTCCAGTGATAATGTGAAAATTTGCACCCACTTTTACCCCCGTATATCCAATCGGGTCTGCAATGTTTTGAATATTATCTACTGTGTATTCCTGCGGAATAACATCAATAATTTGATCACCTGCAGGAATATAGGTTTTGTACTGATCTGCAATCAGCTGATCAATTTCAACCTGCTTGATCTCATCCTCTGTAGAACGCCTTACAATATCTCCGCGTGTTTGCAGGCTTTTGATGTGATGGCCTGCAATGCCTACATAGACTTCGTTGATTTCTAAACCGGGATTTGAATCATAGCAATTTTTCAATGCCGTTTCAATTGCCCGAATGGTCTGGTCGATATTCAAGACCATGCCGTGTTGAACGCCATTGCTACTGGCCAATCCAAAGCCTAGAATTTCGAGTTTACCGAACTCGTTTTTTCGCCCTGCAATTGCAGCAATTTTGGTGGTTCCGAT
>JAULVY010000120.1:0-11910 GCA_032110825.1 Chitinophagaceae bacterium
GTCGAGGTAGTTTGAACTTGTTTTGTAATAGGTTTCAATCGAAAACTCATCTCCTTTATCACCAGGCTGGGTATATAATCCGATGGAAATCTGTTGTCCCGATTGAGGCTTGATGAATTGATCACTTAGTTTCCAGATATCTGTTGGCGATATGGCAGTTGTATTGGTGATCATGTGTATATACTGCCTAAGGGTGTTGTAGCTAAATTTGAGTGAAGTTCGTGGAGTCAATAACAATCGAGCTGAGACACGAATTTCAGGAGCTTGATAGGTTTGAACGGTTTGTCCTTTTTCAAATTGTTCTGTTCCTGTTGCGGTTTCTTTTGTTCTAGGAATACCGGGACTATATGTATTTGAAGTTTTTTCTCCAAATGTTCTGTAAAACGTATAACGTAAACCACCTTGAATAGAGAGTTTACTGCTTACCCGTAATTGGTCGCCTAAATAAACCGAGGTTTCAGTTGCTTGTTCCTGTTGAAGGTACTGTGGGGTAACCAAAGAAGAATCATCTGTGGGTTCTAATGTTCCAGGATTCAATTGATACAAAATATGCTGAACGCCAAAATTGATTTCTTGCTTGTTGTTGGGTGCATATTTAAAATCAGATTTTGCACTCCATTGTTTCATTCCAAAATTTAGGTCAAAGGCATCCTTGGGATTGTTTCTTCCTTTAACGGTATAATCGTATTGATCCAATCCTGCTGAAAGTACATTGTAAAATTTATTGGTGAAGTTGTGTTTCCATTTCACTCTAAAATTCTTGTTGGAATAAGCATAGGTAGAATCTTGATTAACCCGGAATAGATCTGAGCTGATGTATCCCGAAATATAGATTCGATCTTTTTCCGAAAACTCATGGGAGAGGTTTAGCATCAGATCACTGAAATTCACTTTGCTTCTCTTGAATCCTGCATCTGGCAAATACCGTAAGAACCAATTGGAATAGGTGGTTCTTCCACCTAGCAAGAATGTTGTTTTTTCTGATCCCAGTGGACCTTCAATATTGAACTTGCTGGTCAGTGGACCTATCCCGGCTCTGCCGGTAATCTTTTTTGAATTCCCATCTTTGGTACTTACGTCCATGATGGAGGAAAGTCGACCCCCTAATCTTTCCGGGATTGCACTCTTATACAACTCCAATCCTCTTACCAGCTCTGCATCTACTGCAGAAAAGAATCCAAATAAATGGGTTGGGTTGTAAATGGTCATGTCGTTTACCAATACTAGATTTTGGTCTGCACTTCCTCCGCGTACATTATACCCAGCTGTTCCTTCGCCTACCGTTGTAACGCCCGGAAGAGTTTGTAGTGATCTAAGTATATCGGTTTCGCCTAGGATGGCAGGAATTTGTTTGATGGCTTTGATGCTCAAGCGTTCAACACCCATTTGCATTCCCCTGACGTTGGATTGTTTTTGAGCAATCACTACAGCTGTTTTTAAGCTTCTTACTTCTTCTTGCATTTCAATATCTAATCTTCCATTTCCCTGAACATTGAGTTGTCGGGTTAACTCTTTCATTCCCACACTGCTCATGCGAAGTATCTGTCTTCCTTTGGGAACTGTGATTGAGAAAAATCCAAAAGCATCTGTGGAGACTCCACCTTGGGTTCCATCGATTGTTACGGAAGTAGATCCCAAGGGCTCACCGTTTTTTTCATCTCGAACGTATCCGGAAATGACTGCTGTAGAGCCAGTCCCGCCTTTTATGCCAATTGTATATATTTTATTATCTACAACCGCTATTTGCGTTTCTTCTGGTTGCGGGATGACTTGTTGTGGTATTTCTGCTGCGGTCTTGCTAAAAAAATCTTTTGAAAGTGGAGTAAATAGGGCTGTTCCTCTTGAGATAAACACACGTGATTTATTGTCGATGTAGCTGCTAAATCCGGAACCCTCTAAAATGTTTTTTAAAATATTCTCCAACGAACCAGAAGATTCTGGTATACTCAGTCCACTGGTTTGCGATTTATCGTAATAAAAAGAAACACTGAATTTTTTTTCAAGGATGGAAGCTAGGCTGTCGAATGGTGATTTTTTTTGCGCAAACGATTGGCTGCAAGCCATACTCAGGATCCATATGAAAAGAACTTTCTTCACCAGTTCTTTTCCTCCATTTTTTGAATTAAGATTGTAGATGCTTGTAATGCGTCTTTTTTAAAATTGAGTTTATTTTCGTTGTAGATTTTTTTCAATTCCTTGTAATGAGCTGGAGAGAGGTTAAAGAGATCTTTGCTGTTTTCCAGTGTGATGATTTTTTCTTTATCCAATACAAATACCACTCTTCTCAATTCGTATTTTGGATTTTCTTGGGCATCGAGTTCCAGGTGTTTTCTCCATTGAACCAATAAGAGTCGGGTACCTTTGTACAATTGCTCGTAGAATTCTCCTATGGATGAAACCAGTTTGAGTTTGATAAACTCATGTCCATCGATGGCGAACGCTTCTGTTTTGTCTTTAATCAATCTTAGTTTTAAAAGGCCTTGGGCATCTCTGGTGATAACCACGTCGTCTTCGCAATCGTATAGCAGCTCAATATTTTCATACCAATTGTTCTGGTACTTTACTTTTCCTTTGTTGGATTGGGTTGTAAAAAAGGGACTTCCTTTTGATTGATTGAATTGCTTGAGAAATTCGGTCCCGTTGTATAAAAGGCTATTATAACCAATAGTATCATTGAGATTTTGTCCGGCAATACTTGACAGGGGTAGGGCAAACAGAAATAGGAATGCGGGAAGGAGGAATCTTTGATTCATGAATGCAGTAAGGTATCAAATTATATTAACACGATCTAGATTTGATGCCATTTTCAAGCAAACCTTCCAATTTAAATCTTAAATAAAAGATTTTTCAATGGAATTCTTTTTCGCTCTCCATGAATCCCTTTTTGAGTTCCTTTTCCAACCGCTACAATCATATTGATTTCTGCAGCTTTTGGGAGTTTAAGTGACTTTCGAACTAATCGTGGATCAAAACCTTCCATAGGGCAAGTATCGAATCCATGGGCGGTAATAGATAGCATGAAAGTTTGTGCAGCTAAAGCGCAGGATTTATGCACCAACACGCGTTGGTCTCTGTTACCGTTGATACGCATAAAAGGATTGCTAAACCCTTTTATAAAGCAGATGATTCTTCGAAGTAGGGTTGAAAATCCAAACCAATCGTTTCGATAGACCAACGGCATCAAAATCCCATAGTATTCCAATCCACGTTTATCTCTTTTTGTTGGCTCTTTATCTCCAATCGCTTCTTTGAAGTTTTTGTAGTTCCATTGGGCATGTTTTTTCCAATGATCTCTTCTCGTTACAAAAACCATGAGGTGTTTGGCGGTTCGCGCTGCCGACTGATTGAGACAATAGGGATGAAACTCTTCTAGTACTTCTTTGGATTTAATCCAATAAAACTCCCACAATTGCATATTGCTGCTGTTAGGGGATAGGACTGCAAGCTCGATGCTTTTTTGTACCACGTCATCCGGCACTTCGGTATCTGGATCAAAGCTTCTGTTTGATCTTCGTGCTGAAACTATTTCTTCAAATGTATTTTCGTTCACCTGAAATCTGTTTAGATGGTTATGGGTAAATCAAGGTAGTGAAATTAAAAAAAGGTGATCCTTTTGGGATCACCTTTTCTATTTTATTGTTTTTGAATTTAGGCCAATTCGAAACGATCTAAGTTCATCACCTTGTTCCAGGCAGCAACAAAATCGTTTACAAATTTTTCCTTTCCATCCTCGCATGCATAGACTTCAGCTATAGCGCGCAATTCAGAATTGGATCCAAAAATCAAATCAACACGTGTGCCAGTCCATTGCACGTTACCCGTTTTGCGATCACGACCTTCAAATACATCTTTGTGATCTGTAACAGCAGTCCAGGTAGTACCAAAGTCAAGCAAATTCACAAAGAAATCTGGAGTGAGTTTTCCTGGATTTTTTGTGAACACACCGTGATTGGAGTTGTCAAAATTGGTTCCTAACACACGCATACCGCCCACCAGTGCTGTCATTTCAGGAGCAGTGAGATTCAGCAATTGTGCTTTATCAATCAGTAATTCTTCTGCTGCCAATGTAAATCTTGCTTTGGTATAATTACGGAAGCCATCGGCTTGAGGCTCTAGAACTGCGAATGACTGAACATCCGTTTGATCTTGAGATGCATCCATTCTGCCTGGAGTGAAAGGAACAGAAACAGCATGACCTGCTTGCTTGGCAGCTTCTTCAATGGCTGCGCATCCGCCCAATACAATTAAATCTGCCATGGAAACTTTTTTTCCACCACTTGCAGAGTCATTGAATGCTTTTTGAATTCCTTCTAATGCATCTAATACTTTTTGAAGTTGAGAAGGATTGTTTACTGCCCAATATTTTTGAGGAGTCAATCGAACCCTACCGCCATTGGCACCGCCACGTTTATCTGATCCACGGAAAGTAGAGGCAGAGGCCCATGCAGTTGAAACCAATTCAGATACAGTTAACCCGGATGCTAAAATTTTAGCTTTAAGGTCAGCGATATCCTTGGCATCAATCAGCGCATGATTAACAGCTGGAATGGGATCTTGCCATATCAATAATTCTTGAGGTACTTCAGGTCCGAGATAACGGGCCCGTGGACCCATATCGCGGTGAGTCAGTTTGAACCAAGCTCTAGCGAATGCATCTGCTAATGCGTCTGGGTTTTCGTAGAATTTTCTGGAAACCTTTTCATATGCAGGATCAACTTTGAGTGCGATATCTGTAGTAAGCATGGTTGGTGCATGCGATTTTAAGGGATCGTGTGCATCCGGTACGGAACCTGCACCTGCGCCAGCTTTGGGTTTCCATTGTTGGGCACCAGCAGGACTCTTGGTGAGTTCCCAATCGTAGTTGAATAAGTTTTCAAAATAATTATTGCTCCATTGTGTTGGAGTGGTTGTCCATGCTCCTTCCAATCCGGAAGTGATGGTATTGCCAGCATTACCAGAGCCGAATGTATTTTTCCATCCCATGCTTTGCTCTTCAATACTTGCAGCTGCTGGTTCCGGACCAACATATTTGCTGGGGTTAGCAGCGCCGTGGGTTTTACCGAAGGTATGGCCACCTGCAATTAAGGCAACTGTTTCTTCGTCATTCATGGCCATGCGACCAAATGTTTCTCTTATATCTCTAGCAGATGCCAAAGGATCCGGATTGCCATTAGGTCCTTCTGGGTTTACATAAATCAATCCCATTTGAACGGCTGCCAATGGATTTTCAAGCTCACGATCACCTGTATATCTTTTATCTCCAAGCCATTCTTTTTCTGATCCCCAGTATACGTCTTCTTTGGGTTCCCAAATGTCTTCACGACCACCACCGAATCCAAAAGTTTTAAAACCCATGGATTCAAGTGCGCAGTTGCCGGCAAGAATCATGAGATCGGCCCATGAAAGTTTTTTACCGTATTTCTTTTTAACGGGCCAAAGCAGTAAACGTGCTTTGTCGAGGTTGGCATTATCAGGCCAGCTGTTTAGTGGTGCAAAACGTTGGGTTCCGGTTCCACTGCCACCTCTGCCATCTGTAATGCGGTAGGTTCCTGCGCTGTGCCAGGCCATGCGAATGATGAAAGGTCCGTAGTGACCATAATCAGCAGGCCACCAATCTTGTGATGTAGTCAGTACATCGACGATGTCTTTTTTCACTTGAGCGAGGTCCAGTGATTTGAATTCTTTGGCATAGTCAAACGATTTATCCATGGGATTGGATAGATCCGAGTGCTGCCTAAGGATGTTCAATTTAAGTTGATTGGGCCACCAGTCGCGGTTGCGTGTGCCGCCTCCAGCCCCTTGTTTCAAAACTCCACCCGTAAAAGGGCATTTTCCAGTGTTTCCGTTTTTATTATCCATAATCTGCAATTGTTTTTTCGTTTGGTAGTCCCGCCCAGAATCGAATGCAGACGATTCGCCAGAGGCGAATGTATGCACCCAGACATTCCGCTTTGCGGAATCGTCAGGGCTGGTTTGGTAGTCCCGCCCAGAATCGAACTGGGATCTAAAGTTTAGGAAACTTCTATTCTATCCGTTGAACTACGGGACCGTTATGTATTCAAAGGTTGAAAAACCCTTGGAAGGCCTGCAAAATTAAGGCTTAAATAGATTCTGTAAACTAATTTGAATCAGTTATTGCCCTTTTTTTACCCGAACCAATTCTATTCGGGTGTCTGATACTTCCAGGATTTCAAATTCGTATTCTCCGATGGTGATTTTCGTCCCTTTTTTGGGTATGGACTCGTAGTGATGTATAATAAATCCGGATAAAGTTTCAGATTCATTTATTTCAAGGTCAAAATTGTATTTTTCGTTTAAATGATCTACTTCCAGTCGGCCTGACAACTCGTATTCATCTTCTTTGATTTCCCGCTCTATCAATTCTTCAACGTCGTATTCGTCTTTGATTTCTCCGAAGAGTTCTTCCAGCAAATCTTCCATGGTGATGATACCGGAAGTACCTCCAAATTCATCTACCACCCAGGCCATGCTTTTTCTTTCTTTGATCAACAAATTCATTAAATCCGTTGCGGTCATGCTTTCGGGTACTACTGGAATGGGGAGCATGATCGAACGGATGCTTTCCGGATTTTTAAACAATGAAATCTGATGCACATAGCCCAATATCGTATCGATGTTTTTATCAAATACAACCAGTTTACTCAGATTGGTGGATATGAATTTCTCTTTGAGATGCTCTACAGAGTTGTTTATGCTGATGGCTTCAATTTCTTTTCTGGGCACTAAACACTTTCTGATTTTTACATAGGGAAGCGTTAATGCGGCTTCAAAAAGTTCTTTGTTCAATTCCTGACTTTCAATTTCTTTTTCTCCTCGTTGCTGTATGAATTGCTCCAATTCCAATCGCGTAAAACCTCTTTTCGTTTTCTTTACACGAACGTTGACTAGATTTTTCAAAATCCATTCCGATAACGAGATAAATCCTTTTGCTATCGGGTAGAAGCCCTTGTAAAAAAAATGCAAAACGGGGGCTAAAAAAAACATCAGTGTATCGCTTTTTGCCCTAAAAACAGCTCTGCAGAAAAAGAAGAAAATAAGAAATACCGAAGCGGAAATCACAAGATCAAATCCAATACGTATGTAAAGAAAAAAGGGTACAAATCCTTTACTGAGAAAACTTTCTGACCAGAGCCACAAGGGAGTAAGCATTTCATCCACCAACAATCCGTATAAAGACAAGGTGATGATGATGCCAACCAACATGGCACTGATGAATTGAGCGGGCTCATCTAAAAATAGGGCTAACGTGAATGCGCTTTTTGATTTTTGTTTTTTTCGAAGCTCAACTGAAAGTCTATTGAGCGTAACAAAGCCCACTTCTACGCCAGCAAAAAAACCGGCCAGCAAGAAAGCAAGTAAAATACCTATGATAATTAAACTGCTCATGGCGAATTAGCTCTTCAGAAAATCATCAATGGCCTGATGCACTTCAATACATGCTTTGTTTAAGTCGTCGTTTACCACAATTTTATCGAAATGAATATTTTGTGCAATCTCTTCTGCTGCTTTGGCTACGCGGTTTTCAACTTGTTCAATGCTATCTTTCCCTCTCGCAATAAGTCTTTCTCTCAAAGACTGAATGGAAGGAGGCATGATAAAAACAGAGAGTACGTTTGCTCTATAAATTGACTTCACTTTCATTGCCCCGTATACATCGATATCGAGCAATGGAAATTTATGTGCATTCCAAATGCGCTCAACTTCTTTCTTACTGGTTCCATAATAAACTCCCTCATATACCATCTCCCATTCTAAGAAATCTTCTTCTTCAATATCATTACGAAATTGATCTTCGGTTATAAAAAAATAATCAACCCCATTTTTTTCTCCTGCTCTTGGCTTGCGTGTAGTAGATGAAACACTAAAGGATAATGTTTCAGGCATTAATTCCATCATCTTGTTCATGATGGTTGTTTTACCAGCGCCCGATGGAGCAGTCAAGATGATGATTTTATGATTCGGGGGCGTTCCCATTAGCTATCAATTCTTTTGATATCAGCTCCCAGTGCTCTTAAACGCGTATCAATCTGCTGGTACCCGCGGTCGATTTGCTCGATATTTTGAATGATGCTTTTGCCTTCTGCACTTAATGCTGCAATCAAAAGTGCAACGCCAGCCCGGATATCGGGACTGCTCATGGTAATTCCTTTGAGGGATTGTGTTCTTTCCAATCCAATAACTGCAGCACGATGGGGATCGCAGAGGATGATTCGAGCACCCATGTCCATTAGCTTATCGACAAAAAATAACCTGCTTTCAAACATTTTTTGATGAATCAGCACGCTGCCTTTGGCTTGAGTGGCTACAACCAAGATGATGCTAAGCAAATCCGGCGTTAATCCGGGCCAAGGATGATCATACATGGTAAGCACCGACCCATCTATAAAGTTTTGGATGGTATATAGTTTTTGTTCAGGGATGATGATATCATCACCTGAAATCTCCATATCAATACCCAGCTGTCTAAATTTATCCGGTATGATGCCAAGATGTTCAACCCCAGCTGATTTAATGGTGATATTGCTTTGAGTCATAGCGGCCAATCCAATGAAGGACCCCACTTCAATCATATCCGGAAGCATGGTATGTTCTGTGCCCCCCAATTCCGTTACGCCTTTGATCTCAAGTAAGTTTGAACCAATACCTGAAATGGAAGCACCCATTCGATTCAGCATTTTGCATAGCTGTTGGATATAGGGTTCGCAGGCTGCATTGTAAATGGTTGTCGTTCCTTTTGCCATAACAGCGGCAAAAATGATATTGGCAGTTCCTGTAACGGACGGTTCATCCAAAAGCAAAAAGCATCCTTGAAGTGAATCAGCGGAAAGCCTGAAAAATCCTTCTCCTTTTTCGTAGCTAAACTTTACCCCTAGTTTTTCAAAACCAATAATATGGGTATCCAATCTCCTCCTTCCAATTTTATCGCCTCCAGGTTTTGGGATGAATGCTTTTTTAAATCGAGCCAGCAAAGGTCCTGCTATCATCACAGATCCTCTAAGCCGACTGCTGTTTTTTCTGAATTCAGGATCTTCTAACTTTTCCAACAAAACGTTTTTCGCCTGAAACCGGCACGTGTGTTTGTCTATTCGCTGCACGTCAACACCCAAATCTACAAGCAAGTCGATCAGCAGATTGACATCTAAAATATCCGGTATGTTGTGAACGGTAACAGGCTCAGGAGTTAGTAAAACGGCACTGATAATTTGTAGGGCTTCGTTTTTTGCTCCTTGAGGTAAAATTTCTCCTTTCAGTATGTTTCCACCTTGAACTTCAAACGCTTTCATGAAATGGAATTCGTGGAGAGGTAATTAATTGAAACGCTTCTTTCCAAATTTTTGCTGAGGTCTGTTCTTACCGCCGTTGTTTCGGTTGCGCGGTTGGAAACCCCCTTTGCCGCGTTTGAAACGATCGTCGTGTTCACGGTAAGCACGCACAAACGGAGTGCTGGTAAACTCAAGCTGACCCTGGGTAATGGAGTTGAGTTCTGCTCGAATGCTTTCATCCGGAATAAGTTCTTTATGCCAGGTATTGTAAGCGAGTTTCATGTAATAGGCAATGATGTGTGAAAAACCCGAACGCTTTTCATCATTGGTTTCGGCCATGGCTTTTTCAATGACCGACTCCAAGTGTTTGCCTAAATGATAATAACGTGGATATCGTTTCGGATAAGGAAGGGGTGCAGGTCTTGCCTGAAGGGATTCCCGTGTAGGGATGGGATAAGGGCTTTCTACATCCAATTTAAAATCTGATATTAAAAAAAGGTGATCCCACAATTTATGTCGGTAATCCTCCACATTTTTCAACTGAGGGTTTAGGAAACCCATGAGCTCAATTACTGCATTTGCGTTTTTCTGCCTTCTTTCAGGGTCTTCAATGGTCAGCAAATGATCAACCATTTTCTGCACGTGTCTGCCGTACTCCTTCATTACCAGATGGTTTCTCGTTGTATTGTAATCCATGATGTTTGATTGAAAGGAACAAAAATAGGGATTATGGGCGTATTTGGTTAAAAATGGACTAGAAGAAGGCCTTTTCCTAATTTGCACTCATGTGTTTTTATAACGGAATAGAGGTTAGTCGCGCTAAACATATTCAACTGAAGGATAAGTCCAAGAAGATTGAAGAATATGACCTAAACCTGCATATGCTCATGGCTAGCGGATTTGAATACCCATTTTGGCCCGTATTGAAGCCCATTTCAGGGGGCGAAGATTTTGTTCCTACCATGATGCACTGGGAGTTCATTCCCTCGTATATCAAGAATCACCAAGAGCTCTTGCATTTTCGTAAAGGAGGGTTCAATCCCAAAACCGGAAGAAAAGACTTTCCGCACAATACACTCAATGCCATTGGTGAAGAGGTATTCAATAAACCCACCTACAAAACAGCAGCTCTTCAGCACCGGTGTTTGGTTCTTTCTTCTTGGTTTTATGAGTGGAGGCATTACTCACCACCCGAACAAAAAGATCAAGCGTATCCGTATTGTATTTCTGTTTTGGAACGGGAGTATTTTTTTATGGCGGGAATTTATAATTCTTGGGTAGATCAAGAGAGCGGGGAAGTGCTGGACTCGTTTGCTATTTTAACCACCGCTGCCAATCCACTGATGGCAGCCATTCATAACAAGAAAAAACGGATGCCTGTTATTTTGCCTGAGCAGGAAGCAGCTGAATGGATAAATTCCACGACCGATCTTCAGCGCATACATGAGTTGGCATGCTTTCAAATCCCCGAAAATCAATTGGATTTTTTTACTATACGCAAGGATTTTCGATTGATTGAAAATCCGAGAGAGATGTTTATTTACGATGAACTACCTAAACTCTGACGTATATTTTCCGTTTATCCATAATCCATCCAACCAGCCAGCACATTAACATGATAAACATAGAGTAAAAAAACGTTCCCCAAGCTCCATGAGCAATTCCCTGGAAAATATGATGAGATACATAATCCCCAACTGATTCCTCGGGCGAAATCTTAATCAATCCCATGATGTCTGGTATCAATCCAGAAATGATGTAAATGAATAATGGGTTTTTACCGAATACCTGGAAAAAATAAATCCACTTTTGATTCCAAGCAGTTTTATCCAAAATATACACCAGTGCACCGATAATCATCAAATCTGCACCACAGGTATACAAGACAAATGAACCCGACCACAATTTTTTGTTGATCGGCCAGAGGTAATTCCAGCAAAAGGCAATTGCCATCAATGCAACACCTGCTAAAAGAATTTTTGCAATGGTTTCAAACTCTTTGCCTTTGTCTCTTAAGGCTACTCCAGTATAATATCCAATCAATACATTGACTACAGACGGGAAGGTGCTGATGAATCCTTCTGGATCAAAAGCAACTCCTTCCCCACGGTACATGTGGCTTTCGCCGATTAACCAGATATCCAATTTGGTTCCAAAATTTCCAAGCATGGTCATGTCTCCTCCCATCAGCAACAAAGCCCAATAGCCAAGCAAAATCAGTGCGCTTATGATGTAGATTGTTTTTGTTTTGAGGTAATGAATCATCAATGCAGCTATACCGTAACAGAGAGCAATACGTTGAAGTACGCCAAAGATTCTGGTGTTTTCAATGGGTCTAAGCGACCAGGAACCTGCATCACTTACATTAAAAAATGGAAACCAATAAAGGAGATATCCGATTAGAAATATCAAGAATGTTCTTTTGCCAATTTTTTTAAGTACTGCAGCATTTCCCAATTTTTGTAAACCGGGCATGGTAAATGCCATGGCATTTCCCACAGCAAATAGAAAAGACGGGAATACCAAATCTGTAGGAGTAAATCCATCCCATTCTGCATGTAACAATGGTGCAAATGCATCTGCTCCATGTTGGTTGTTCACTATGATCATGAAGCAGAGGGTTAAG
>JAULVY010000121.1:0-8536 GCA_032110825.1 Chitinophagaceae bacterium
TGCTTCACCCAAAATTCTTCCCTTTAAGGCTTCATTGCAATAATAAACACCTATTAGTCCAAGCACCAAAAAGGCGAGCAACAAAAAGGCATTGATGCGATTGCTTTGCTTACGCGCATTTTCATAACCACGAATCATTGCCACATACTCACTTGCTTTCGCAATTTGAAATACGACTACAAGGAATAAAATCAGGATAGCTGCAATTAGTAACGTCTGCATAAGTTTATCTAATGGCTTTTAATTTCTGTTTACAAATCGTTCGCACAATCAATTGTCAAAAAATCAGGTATGGTGAATTAAACTTTCTTTCACAAAAGGGTGATTACGGGCCAGCAACGGCGCTTTTGCCAACGCACGACCTGTCATATACATAATCAATCCTACAAAGCCTAATGCCACACCTAAATCATAAATAATATTTGGAACCTTGTTGGGAGAAACGGCGGGAAATACCATCTGGTAGAAATCTAACCAGTGACCGAATATGATCAACAAGGCCATGAATGTGATTGTTCCATAATTACGTTTTGCACTACGCGTCATCAAGATCAATAAGGGAGCAATAAAGTTGATGATGAACATGAGCCAGAAAATTCCCTTATAAATTCCGTGTGCACGGGGCTGGAAATAAACTGTTTCCTCAGGAATATTTGCATACCAGATCAACATAAACTGGGAGAACCATAAATATGTCCAAAACACAGAGAACGCAAACATGAACTTACCTAAATCATGCAAGTGTTCATTGTTGGTATATTCGAGATATCCGTTGTTCTTAAGAAAAACAACAAAAAGAGCAATCAGGGCCATACCAGAAACAAACGTACTCGCAAATGTATACCAGCTATACATAGTGCTGTACCAATGCGCATCGATACTCATCAACCATAACCAAGGAAGAGAAGACATCACAGTCAATGAAAACACAACAATATAAAGAGCCGCCCACACCGTATTCTTGAAAATATATTTCTTGCGCTCTTCCATAGTTGCGAGTGGTTCATCATCGATACTACGAGACAATTGACGCATTTTCCATCCGAGTAAAGACCAAAGTAAAACAGTCAAAATAGTTACAACAGAAAAGAATGTTTTATTCAGAAAGCCTTTTTTATGAGAGAGAATCGCATCATGTTTTACATGCTCAACATCTGTCCAATGATAAATAGTATGATTATCACCAAATACAATAGACAATAAAATAGCAGCCGCAATCACACCCATAACAGGAACTACAGCAGAAATTGCTTCAGGTACACGACGGAAAGACATTTGCCAACCACCCCAAGCCAAGGTAGTGATGCAAACAAAAAACATGGCTGCATTCACAACTAATAAGAAGAAGACACTGTTCTGTAACAAGGAAGCCCAAAAACGTGCCTGCTCTTTAGGGTCAGTGCTAGAACCGCTGGTCACCCAAAGACCAACAATAGAAAGCAAACCAATCGCCATGAAAGTCCACGCGATAGTGTTGTAATTTTTTGGGGCGGTGAATGTAGAACGGATTGACATCATGCTATTTTTAAATGCAGGAATTTCGATTATTTAACAGCAGCCGTTGCAGCTCCAGCAGCTTCAGCTTGTTTTGTTTTAATGAAAGTGACAATTTCCCAGCGTTGTTTGCTGCTTAATTGAGAACCATATCCACCCATCAGGTTTTTACCATAGGTAATGGAATGAAACATTGTTCCCTCCGCCATGGTAGTAGCAATTGGATCTGTAATCAAATTGCGCGGAGCAGCAGGATAAGGACCGTCTCCACCTTTCCACAAAGGACCGTTTCCATCCAATTTTGCACCATGACAAATTCCACAATTGATTAGATAGATGCGCTCTGCTTCTTTTAAATCAACTGTAGCAGGATCCAATGGATTTTTTACCTCCGCTGAACGGGCATAACCAGTTGAATCATTTTTAAAAGGATAAGAACCCAGAGCTCCGCGAGCTACCGTACCTTCTACGGGACGTGCATTATAATGAATGCCAGCCTTGGTCAATGCTTCGGTAGAAGCATACGTTTCGTAGGCGCGACTATATGACATATCAGGCATGTATACCTTACCTGTGTCGCGTCTAACCTGATTACAACCTACAATGGTGAACGCCATTGCGATGGTTCCTGTAAGCAGTGCTAATTTTTTCATCACCTTTTCGGTTTATTGGTTCAATTCTTTATTTCTCAAAACGCATTTTATCATTGGCGTAGCTACCTAACCACCAACCCGTTTCTTTTGTTTCCACTTTTACATCAGTAGCGCCAGCTGCCTGTAAGAACTGAATGGCTTCAGCCTCGTTAGTTGAAGAAGTGCATTCAATCGCCATCACAAACGTATCGTCTGTAGAACGAGGATTGAAATGATCTTTCTTTACAAAAGGAGCCAACTGACAAAGCCAGCAAAAAGTCAACACCATCCCAACAGCTGCAAACAAGACTGTCAACTCAAAGGTTACAGGAATCCATGCGGGTAGCGCAAAGTAAGGCTTACCGCCAAAATTGATTGCCCAGTCAATCGTCAATGCCCAAGTGATAAATCCAACAGCCGTGGAAGTACCCGTAATACCATAGATAAAACCAGCCGTATGCAAACTGGTATCACGAAGTCCCATTTCCTTATCCAATCCATGAATAGGAAATGGCGTAAACACATCGTGCAACTTATAGCCGGCGCGACGAACTTTTTTAACGGCAGGAAACAATACCGCTTCATCGGTAAAGTTGCCAACTATGAATTTCTTTTTCGCCATATACTCTTAATTGCGATTTAATTAATGATGATCATGTAAGTGATGCTCTTCAAATTGCGACACGGTATCTTCTTCTTCCTTATTCATTTTTATTTTGAAGTTTTTACCACTACGCTTCAGGATATGCTTAATCTCTGCAATTGCAATAACGGGGAAGTACTTTGAAAACAAGAAATAGCAGGTGAAGAACAATCCAAAAGTTCCCAAATAAAATCCTACTTCCCAGATTGTTGGTGAATAATACGTACTCCAGGAAGAAGGCAGATAATCACGATAAATAGACGTAACGATAATCACAAATCTTTCAAACCACATTCCAATATTTACCAGAATAGACATAAAGAAAGTGACAAACAGATTACGACGCATTTTACTGAACCAGAAAATCTGGGGTGATAACACGTTACATCCCATCATGATCCAATAACTCCATCCATAAGGACTGCTCAGATTCAAACGATTTTCCTTGAATGCAAACCATTCGTAGTCAACCGCACTGTACCAAGCCATAAACAACTCAGTTAAATAGGCAATCCCCACAATGGAACCTGTCAACACAATTACTTTATTCATTACATCCACGTGTTCAATCGTGATGTAATCTTCTAATGCCAACACCTTACGTGTTACTACCAGTAGCGTTTGCACCATTGCAAATCCAGAAAAGATCGCACCTGCCACAAAGTAGGGAGGGAAAATTGTTGTATGCCATCCAGGTACAACTGAAGTAGCAAAGTCGAAGGATACGATGGTGTGTACCGAAAGTACGAGCGGTGTACTTAAACCAGCCAATACCAGTGATAACGCCTCGTGACGCTGCCAGTGCTTAGTAGAGCCTGTCCAACCAAAAGCAGCTACTCCATAAAAAGCTTTTCTCCATTTTAATTTGGCACGATCACGCAAAGTAGCCAGATCAGGAATCAAACCAGAGTACCAGAATAATAGTGAAACAGTAAAATAAGTAGAGATCGCAAATACGTCCCACAACAAAGGAGAGTTGAAGTTAACCCATAATGGTCCGCGTGTATTGGGGTAAGGCAGCACAAAGAATGCATTCCACACACGACCCATGTGCCAAATTGGAAACTGTCCTGCGCACATTACCGCAAAGATGGTCATTGCCTCTGCAGCGCGGTTAACACCAGTACGCCAGCCTTGACGGAATAATAAAAGGATAGCAGAGATCAGTGTACCTGCGTGACCGATACCAACCCACCAAACGAAGTTGGTGATATCCCAACCCCATCCAATGGTGCGATTCAAGTTCCATTGTCCAGTACCATAGGTTACTTCCATTGCAACGGAAATGATTCCAAAAATCAATAGTGCTACAGATATTAAAAAACCAATCCACCATAAACGGGATGGCTTTCCTTCCACCGGACGACAGATATCTTCTGTTACCTGGTGATAATCTTTGGTCCCATCAACCAATGGAGCCCTTACCTGTGATTCGTATCTGAGTAGTGACATAGTTATGTTTGATAGAGTTGATTCTACTATTAATGATGAGTCGCTTCAGGTTTTGCTGTTTCATGTTCGGTGGAGGTGCCATGTTCAGCGGGTGCTGCATGATGTTCTTCCACTTCTAATAGCTCGTCTGTATTGCGCACTTTCGCCAAATAGCTAACATTAGGTAGTACGTGTAATTGCTCCAACACATAATAACTACGGCTTGCATTGTTTGCACGCACTGCTGTAATGGAACTATTTGGATCATGCACGTTTCCGAATACAATCGCATTGGCAGCACAAGCAGTTTGACAAGCTGTTTTAGCTTCTCCATCCTGCAACGGACGATCTGCTTTTTTAGCTTCCAATTTAGCGGCTTGTAAACGTTGGAAACAGAATGAACATTTTTCAATTACACCACGAGAACGCACGGTTACGTCAGGATTCAACACCATACGAGTTAAGTCATCATTCATCTGCTCCACAACTGGATCCAGTTTTCCAACAACCTGTTGATCACGATTGTTAGGGAAACTATCTGCTCCTGTATAATCAGCCCAATTGAATCGACGCACTTTGAAAGGACAGTTGTTAGCGCAATAACGAGTACCAATACAACGGTTATACGTCATTTGGTTAATACCCTCAGCACTGTGGTTAGTAGCCGCAACAGGACAAACATTTTCACACGGAGCGTTATCGCAATGCTGACACATCATGGGCTGGAAAACCACGCCTTTCAGTTCATCAGGATTTTTTTCATCACTCACGAAGTAGCGATCAATACGCAACCAGTGCATATCATGATAACGAAGTACTTCGCTCTTGCCTACTACAGGTACGTTATTCTCTGCATGACAGGCAACCACACAAGCACCACAACCATAACATGCATTCATGTCAATGTTCATTCCCCACTTAATGCCAGGCTGATCATGCATGGGGTAAAGTGTGCCCTCTTTACGGAAATCTTTTGTCTTGCCATCTTTACTTGTTCCAAATGCTTCTTCTAAATGATTACGATAATCAGGAATCACATTCGGATGTTTCAGCAAAGTGGCAAGCGTTGTTTCACGAACAACCTCAACACGATCTTCGTATGTATTATGAATCTGAGATTGTGCAACTTTTTCTTTGCGATTCGCATTTGCCAATGTAACTGTCGCATGGTAGTTAACTCCATTTCCAGTGTTGGAGGTGAATACATAGGCATTTTGACCCACACCTGCAGAAGTACGACCCAGTTTTTCACTGCGACCATAACCTAATGCCACCGCAATGGTATTGGACTGCATCCCTGGAATAGCCAAGATGGGAAGTTCAATCTCTTGACCACCCATTGTGATTTTTATAACTGGCTTTTGAGGATAGAACTCATAATTGTTGATCTCCTTCTCCGTTCCATTTACTAGATCAATGCCCACTAATTCTTTAGCCATTGACATGCTGATCAACGCATAGTTGCCCCAGCAGGCCTTTGTAACACCATCAGGCAACTCTTGTAACCAAGGATTGGTTGCACCAGTACCTGTGCCAATAGAAGATTTTTGATAAAGGACCAACTCTGTTCCTGTTACTGCAGGAGCCGTTACAATACTTTGTGCAGCGCTTGCCAATGAAGCACTGGAGTACGTACCTGCAGAAACAGGTAATGCACTATCCTGAATTCCATCCTGCAACACATTGTTGAATGAAGTTTCAGAACCTAATTGTCCAATCCAGTATTGTTTAAAATATTCTTCGTAGCTCGTATCACGACCACTCCATTTTAGCAATGAAGTTTGATAGGCTCTTGATTTGAAAAGAGGATAAATAGTAGGCTGTATAAAGCTAATTACGCCAGCTTTTGGAGCGGCGTCACCCCAGCTCTCTAAATAATGATTTGAAGGAAGGATGAATTGACAGTGCTCAGTCGTCTCATCCATTCTTTCGCTGAAGGAAACAGAAACTTTTACTTTTTTCAAAGCAGCAGTAAAAGCAGCGGCCTTATGATAAGTGTAAGAAGGGTTAGCGCCATAAATTAATAGAGTGCCCACTGTCCCAGCTTCCATATCACGAACCAATTGCTCAAAATCTGCATCTATACCTGCTCGATAGTTAACAGGCTTACCCCAATCAATCGTTTTTCCAAAAGCACCAATTGCTTGGTTGATTGCGTTGACAACGATTTGTGTATTTGTATCATTACTTCCGCAAACAACAAGTGCTGCTCCGGCGTTTTTCTTTAAATCAGCTGCAGCCTTTTCAATACCTGCTTTCAGTTTTGCGTCTTTAATTCCATCCACACCTTTACCACTTACTGCACTCAATAAAGCTAATGCCACTAATCCAGTTTCTGAAGGACGACAAACAAAACGTTCATCTGCACTTGCTCCTGTAAGACTCAAATAACCTTCAAATTGATAGTGCTTGCTCATTGTAGGATTCTTCTCATCAATCTTACGACCTGTCGCATATCCTTTAGCAAATTCAACTGGACTTAACCAGCTTCCCAGAAAATCAGCACCTAAACTCACAATCACCTTTGCTGCACCAAATTCATAAGAAGGTAAACGACGTCCAAATCCAGATGCTTCATTTGCTAATAGCATACCGCTAAATGAAACAGCGTCAACCTGAACATGACGAAGGCCAGGATAAGAAGCAATAATTGCTTTTGTTGACGGAGAAGTTACAGTACTTGTCAATAATACAGTTGTACCGCCAGCTGCTTTCATTGCATCCGCAACCAGTTTATCGAATTGTTCAAACGTAGGTACTTCTTCAAATCGAGCTTCTTCTCCAGCACCAACCTTTTGCTGAGGAAAACGAAGACGATGTGTATCATATAAATCCAACACAGATGCCTGTACACGCGCAGAGGTTCCACCACCCGTGAAAACACAACGGTCGTTGCCTTCAATTTTGATAGGACGACCATCACGCACTTTTGCCAACACAGGTACTACATCTCCGTCTTGCACATACGTAGTTGCATAATACTGAGCAACACCTGGAATAATATTTTCAGGACGGTTTGCAAATGGGATTGCATGCTTAACCGGTATTTTACAACTGGCTGCCAGTGTAGCTGCCGCCGTGCTGAATCCGAGGTATTTCAAGAAATCCCTGCGGGGCGCTTTGGCATCTGTCAGACCCTTGTCGTCCAATCCTTCAAAAGGCAGTTCCTCACGGAATTCATCCTGGTGTTGTTTTTGGAAGCTCTCGCTTTCTTTCACCTCCCCGAAGCTCTGCCAGTACTTTTTTTGGCTCATAATATCCTTGGTTGGTTGGGTTCAGTTATTGATTAATAGTGACACTTTTGACACTCAAGACCACCGATGTCCTTCACCTTCACACTATCCATTTTACCAGTCTTTATGTCATTATGAAACTTTTCGTATATGCTATAGAATTTATTGCCTTTTGTGCTATCGTAGTTGAATTGCACGTTTGTTTCGCGGTGGCAATTAATACACCAACCCATGCTCAAATCAGCTACTTGTTTCACCTCGTCCATTTGGTTGATTTCACCATGGCAGCTCTGGCACTGCACCTTTCCGGCATTTACGTGCTGGGCATGACTGAAATAAACGTGGTCAGGAAGATTGTGAATTTTAACCCATTCGATTGGCTTTGCACTAGAGGGATCCCACTTGCTAGGTTGATCGGGATTAAACCCTGCATATTTATATAACTTTTGAATCTCGGCAGTTCCATCTATCTCATTTCCGTCTGCGTCAAATAGTTTTGGACCCTTCTCATACGCTTGAATGGCCTTATGGCAATTCATACAAGTATTAACCGAGGGGATGGCAGCGTGCTTGCTTTGTTCTGCACTTCCGTGACAATACAAGCAATTGATCTGATTAATTCCTGCGTGTACTTTATGAGAATAATAAATAGGTTGTTCGGGCTGGTACTCTTTCTGGCGACCTAATCCAATAGCTCCCTTTGCAACCATGTAACCGCCAAAAACAAATAAACCAATGGAAATCAATGTGATATATGTCTTGTTTTTCCAGAAAGGAATGTTTTCTGGTAGTTTTACGCCCTCTGCATCGTCTGACAATTTCTTTAAACTGCTATTGACTTGCATCAAAATGAGCGCAATTAAAGCTAGAATCAAGGAGATGACCCCGTAGAAAATAGTGTTACCACCTTCTTCCTGCGCAGGCTCGCCTCCGGCAGCAGCAGCCGGAGCGGCAGCTGGTTTTGCTGCCTCATTTACATAGGCAACAATGTTATCAACATCCTGAAGGGTAACATCAGGAAACGCAGTCATCATTGATCCATACTCAGCCTTCAGGCCCTGTGTATAGGCATCTTTTGCCATATACGCAGCTGGGTTGTTTAT
>JAULVY010000122.1:0-6164 GCA_032110825.1 Chitinophagaceae bacterium
TTATAGGTTGTAAGTTGTGGGTTTGCCCTGCCTCAGGCAGGCCATCAAATCAATTTTTTACATAGAAGGATAATCAATAACTTGATTCTTCTAAATTCGTTTTTACCATGAAGCCGTTTGTACTAACCCTTATTTCTTTGATCCTATTGGTTACAGCCCAAGCCCAGCAATCCAAGCATAGGGTGGTATGGGATTTATCGAGTTCCGATACTTTAACTCAGGCTGCAGTGTTTCGTCAGATTAACAACGCAAGGGTAGAGATTCCTGATTTGGAGATTGAAGTTGTTTTTCATGGGCAGGCTGTTTTTGCCATCATGAAAGACTCTACTCAATTTGCTTCACGCATCAAAGCTGCAAAAGAAAAAGGAGTTACTATGGCGGTATGCAACAATTCGTTGCGTCGCTTGAAAATAGATCCTTCACAATTATCTCCACTGGCAATCGTTGTTCCAAGTGCTGTGGTAGAATTAATTAAAAAACAAACAGAAGGCTGGTCCTATCTTAAAGCTGGTCACTGAGCCGCAACCTTTTTTACTTTAGGGTCAATGAATTCCCATTCTAAAACATGGGGATGAATATGTTCTCTTTTGGCAATCTCTGCCATTTGCTTAATGGTATTGGGATTTGCAGAAGCAACATCATTTTTCTCAAAAGGATCAGCTTCTAAATTGTACAGTTCCCAAGGTGCGTTTGGATCTTTTCTCATATTCTTTCGAACCCCTTTCCAATTGCCTAATCTTACTGCGATCTGTCCACCGTTTTCAGGATATTCAAAATAAAAAAACGAATGCTTTTTTTGCTGTGATGATTTTCCCAAAAGTGTTGGAGCAATAGATATACCATCGGTTTTGTCAACCGACTTTCCGGTCAACTCTGCAAACGTTGCCATCATATCGTATTGTATTGACACATGATCGCTTGTGGTATTGGCGGCAATTTTTCCAGGCCAACGTGCAATCAGTGGAACCCGAATACCTCCTTCATACAACTCCATTTTCAAACCGCGTAGTCCTGCAACGCTATTAAAAAATTTGGTATCAACACCTGCTGAAAACGTGGCTCCATTATCGCTTGAAAAAAGAATGATGGTGTTTTCGTCCAGCCCCAATTTTTTTATTTTCTCCATGATGATACCCACTTGCTCATCCAAAAAACCAATCATAGCTGCGTAGGTGGCTCTTGGGTATTTACTTGGGGAATATCCTTTGTCTCCGTAATAGGGCACATCATCAAATAAACCTGCGTATTGTGCAACGTATTTTTCTGGAGCTTGAAGTGCAAGATGTGGTATTGTATAAGGTAAGTAAAGGAAGAAGGGGTTGGCTTTATTCTTATCAATGAAGCCCAAAGCTTTTTCGGTCATTTTAGCCGGAGCATAATCGTTTCCAATAAATTTTTTGAAATCCGCATCGGTAGCTGTTTTGGGATCAATCGATCCATGAACCATAAATGAATGATTGTTTAAGGAGTCCCATTTGTCATTTTCCCAAAGATGAGTTGGATAAAAGTTATGTGCTTGTTTTTGATCCAAGTATCCATAGTAATAATCAAAACCATGCAACAGAGGACTTCCCGTAGTTCCTGTTACGCCCATTCCCCATTTTCCAACGAGAGCGGTTTGATATCCTCTTTCTTTGAGCATCCTTGCAACAGTATAAGCCCCTTCGTGCAACGGCATTTGTCCGCCCTCCAATTGATCTTCAAATCCTCCTAATTCATAGTTGCCTCTGATGTACGAGTGGCCGGGATGTTTTCCCGTCATGAGCATGCAACGTGAAGGTGCACAAACAGGGGCACTGCTGTAGTGTTGCGTAAATCGCATCCCTTCTTTAGCCATGCGATCTAAATGGGGTGTTTTTATTTTTGTTTGTCCATACGAACCCAACTCACCATATCCCAAATCATCTGCATAGATATAAATGATATTGGGTTTTGATGTTTGCCCCGATGTTTTTAGGAATTGAAATGAAAGTAAAAAACAGAATAGTAATCCAAATGAGCAAAATCGAAAATTCATAACTCGGTTTTGATGCTTCAATGAAGTTAATCAAATACCGTTTTATATGGTTTTTAATTTAGCAGCAGCTTCACGAAGTGTTTCATCTTTTTTTGCAAAACAAAAACGCAAAACACGATCGTCTCTTCCATCAATATAAAAAGAAGAAACCGGAATGGTAGCAACACCTATTTTTCTTGTCAATTGAATAGCCAGGTCTTTTGCAGGCAGGCTGGAAATCTTATTGTACGTGGCACAAACAAAATAACTTCCTGAAGAAGGAAGAAAATCAAATTTGGAATCGTTCATGTAGTTGAGAAACAAATCCCGCTTGGCTTGCATGAAAGGAGCTAGGGAGAGATAATTTTCTTTCTTTCTGAGGTGTTTGGATAATGCAATTTGTGTTGGCGTGAAACAGCAAAATGCATTGAACTGATGAATTTTTCTGAATTCAGCAGTCCACGCAGCAGGCGATACACAATACCCCAATTTCCATCCGGTGCAGTTGTAAACCTTTCCAATTGAAAAACAAACAAAACTTCGTTTATACAATTCGGGATAGCGCAATACGCTCTGGTGTTGTTTTCCATCAAAAACCAAATGCTCATACACCTCATCGCTGATTAAAAAAATGGATGTATCGGCAATCAGGTTTTGCAGATTAAGCATATCCTCGTTCGATAACACCATGCCGGTTGGGTTATGTGGACTGTTGATGATAATCGCACGAGTTTTTGAGGTTATTGCATTCTTTACTTTTTGCCAATCTATGGTATACGATGGAAATTCCAGGGGTATCCGAACCGGGATTGCTCCATTGCAAACAATGTTGGGGATGTAACTATCGTAAGCCGGTTCAAATACAATCACTTCATCACCAGGCTGCAGGATGGTTGTAAATGCTGTATAAATTGCATAGGTTCCACCGGGTGTAATGGTGATTTCATCAGCCGGGGATACGCTAGTATTGTAAAGCGACTGAATTTTTTCCGCTATTGCTTCTCTCAGCGGAAGATAACCCGCCATGGGAGCGTATTGATTGTGCCCATCTTGAATCGCTTTTGCTGCGAGTTCTGCCAGTTCTTCATCCATCTGAAAGTCGGGAAAGCCTTGCCCTAGATTGATGGCACCGTGTTCAGACGCCAACGCACTCATCACCGTGAAAATACTGGTAGGCGTATCGGGAAGTTTGCTGTGTATTGATGGCGTCAAGAAAGGAATTTGAAAAGTTATAGGTATTTATCTCCTTTGTTTCGTTTGATTTCTGCTACGTATTGTTTGATCTCCTGCTCTTTTTCTTTCTTGCAAATCAACAATACGTCTTCTGTATCAACCACAATATAATCATTCATTCCCTGCAATAAAACCAATTTATTGTTGGGAACGTGAATCATATTGTCTTTGGCATCAATCACTATAACATCACTTCCAGCAACGGCATTTCCTAAATAATCTTTTTCCATATTCTCGTGTGCAGAATTCCAGGTACCCAAATCACTCCATCCAAAAGACGAAGGAATGATGTACACGTTGTTTGCTTTTTCCATGACTCCATAATCAATGGAAATATTGCTGCACAAGGGGTAAATTTTTTCAATGGTATTTTTTTCAGAAGGGGTGTTGAGTTGAGCGCGCTCAGCTTCAAATAATTCAGCCATTTCTGGCAAATGTTTTTCAAATGCTTTTACAATGCTTTGTATTTGCCACACAAAAATTCCCGCATTCCACAAAAACTCTCCACTGCTAACAAAAGTTCTTGCCAATTCTGTATTTGGTTTTTCTGTGAAGGTTTTTACTTTATATACATTGTCGCTTGCAGGCTGTTGCTCAAATTGGATATAGCCATACCCTGTATTGGGATGTGTAGGTTTAATTCCCAGTGTAATCAATGCTTTGTGCTGCGCCACAAAACTCATGGCCTCCAAACACACTTTGGTAAATCCGGTTTCATCGGTAATCAGATGATCGGCAGGAGCACAAATCAAAACACCTTTTTCATTGAGCTCTTTGAGTTTATAAGAAATGTAGGCAATGCAAGGAGCTGTATTTTTTCTGGAAGGTTCAGCAACAATATTTTTGATGGGCAAATCAGGCAGTTGCTCCTTTACGATTTCTACATATTCTTCAGACGTAACGATATAAATATTTTCTTCGGGGATGAATTTTTTAAACCGATCGTAGGTGGATTGTATTAAGGTTCTACCCAAATTGAGTATATCCAAAAACTGTTTGGGATACGCGGTTCTGCTCATGGGCCAGAATCGACTACCAATTCCTCCAGCCATGATGGCTACATACTGATTGCTGTTTTTCATCTTTTCGGTTTAAATCAATCCTTCCCGGATTAGATCATGCAAATGTATAACACCAATGTATTTATTACCGAGTGTTACAATCAATTGCGTGATGTTGTTTTTTCTCATCTTATCCAATGCGTCTACCGCCAAAGCATCAGGCTCTATTGTTTTTGGCGAATTGGTCATAATCTCATTAGCCTTGCTTGAGTTAAGATCCATTCCTTTCTCCAACATTCTCCTTAAGTCGCCATCCGTTATAACCCCAATAAGGTCTTCATCTTCATTTACAA
This sequence comes from Chitinophagaceae bacterium, assembly GCA_032110825.1. GTDB lineage: Bacteria > Bacteroidota > Bacteroidia > Chitinophagales > Chitinophagaceae > Pollutibacter. The sequence goes on from JAULVY010000122.1 coordinate 4,584, forward strand.
CAGCAGTTAATCCCAATCTCCTTTTGGTGATTTCAATAATGACCTCTTTTAGAGAGCTTTTCCCCAATACCTGCGGGCGTTCATTTTTCTCACACAATTCACTTACCCTTAAATAGAGTTTTTTTCCTAATGTTCCACCGGGGTGAAACTTGGCAAAGTCCTGCGAACCAAATCCCTTGATTTCCATCAAGCAAACAGCTAATGCATCGCCCATAGCCAATTGGGCTGTGGTGCTGGCTGTGGGTGCCAGGTTGTGGGGACAGGCCTCTTGACTTACCGTGGTATTTAGGATCAGGTCTGCTGATTTTGCTAAACTTGAATCCATATTACCAACCATGGCAATCATGGTGTTACCAAAGTTTTTGATTAAGGTGATGAGGGCTTTGATTTCCGGACTCTCTCCACTTTTTGAAATAATTAAAACAGGATCTCCCTGTTGAACCATACCCAAATCTCCGTGTATGGCATCTGCGGCATGCATGAAGATGGCTGGGGTTCCTGTGCTGTTGAATGTGGCAACAATCTTTTGTCCAATGATGGCACTTTTTCCAATACCCGTTACCACCAATCTACCAGCCATTCCGTTTAAAACTTGCACAACTTCCTCAAAATCAGTCCCAATTTTTTCACTCATTTCCAAAAGCGATTCAGCTTCGAGCCTTAGGGTATTTTTTGCCAGTGTTAAAATGGGACTTTCCTGCATGAAATGGGATGGTTCAGTCAACAAACGTTGCAAAAGTACCATTAATATAGCAAGTGCAATGACCTCCTAATTCAAGGAATTCTGCGTCTTATCGGGTAAATTTGTTATATTATATATTCATGTCGGCTCCCAAATCCAAAAAAGTTTCAGCAAAACCCAGTAAGTCTACCAAAAAGTCTAAAGGAACAGATCTTATCAATCCCTTAAAGCAACATTTTGGTTTTGATGGATTTAGGGGTAACCAGGAGGCCATCATTCAGAATCTTTTAGATGGCAATGACACCTTTGTGATCAAACCAACCGGTGGGGGCAAAAGCCTCTGCTATCAACTCCCTGCTTTGATCAGCGAGGGATGTGCCATCGTGGTTTCACCGCTGATTGCCCTGATGAAAAATCAGGTTGATTTGGTAAGAGGATATAGCAGCAAGGATACGGTTGCCCATTTTTTAAATTCAACGCTTTCAAAAAAAGAAATCAAAGAAGTACAAGATGATCTTACTTCCGGTAAAACCAAAATCTTGTATGTGGCGCCGGAGACGTTAACACGTCAAGAAAATTTAGATTTTTTCAAGGTCCTGAAGGTTTCGTTTTTTGCTGTTGATGAAGCGCATTGTATTTCGGAATGGGGGCATGATTTTCGTCCCGAATACAGAAGACTGCGTGAGATGATGGATGAGATCAATAAAGATGTTCCGGTGATTGCCTTAACCGCAACCGCTACTCCCAAAGTGCAACTGGATATTGTACACAATTTGGGACTCCGAACTCCCGATATTTTTATTTCTTCTTTCAACCGCCCAAATCTTGAATACGAAGTAAGGCCCAAGATTCAAAAGGATCAAACGATCAAAGGAATTGTACGGTTTATTCATGAAAAC
>JAULVY010000123.1:0-26066 GCA_032110825.1 Chitinophagaceae bacterium
GACCAAGGGGCGTTTTGCTCCATTGATCAATTCGGCTGCCTGGTCAATATAACTCATGCGAATGTTGGGCTTGGGTCTATAGCTTCTAATGTGTGTGCATTGTTCGTATCCTTTAAATTCAAATTTTTGAAGTTGTGCATTTTTGGTGATATCGATCAAAACTGGACCGGGTCTTCCACTGCCTGCTATATAAAAGGCCTTGGCCATGATGGCAGGGATCTCATTTGCATCCGTCACTTGGTAGTTCCATTTGGTCACTGGAGTGGTGATGTTGATGACATCCGTTTCCTGAAAAGCATCGGTTCCCAGAAGATGTGCAAATACTTGTCCGGTTATACAAACAAGTGGAGTTGAATCTATCAGAGCATCTGCAAGACCTGTAACCAGGTTGGTAGCTCCTGGTCCACTTGTAGCAAATACTACGCCTGTTTTTCCTGAAACCCGAGCATAACCCTGACCGGCATGTATACCCCCTTGTTCATGTCTTACGAGGATATGTTCCAATTGATCGTTGAAATCATAGAGCGCATCATATATGGGCATGATGGCTCCTCCAGGGTATCCAAAGATGGTGTCAACGCCCTCGGCAATACAAGCTTTTAATAATGCTTGAGCACCCGACAGTTCTTGTATTTGAACTTCATCTGGATTTTTTTTGCTATCGATTTTTGTTTGTTTATCACGTATTGTATTCATACAAATAAATTATTTGTTCATGGTGTTGCTTTCTGGTAATGCATCCGTTACGCACCCTTGAGCTGCTGTTGTTGTACGTTGTGCAAACTTGAAAAGCAATCCTTTTTTCGCATTGAGTGCTGGCTTCTCCCATACCGCTCTTCGTTTTGCAATTTCTTCGGCATCAACCTTAAGTGTAATGGTTCTTTCTTTAACATCTAATTCAATCACATCATCATCTTTTACCATTGCAATTAAACCCCCATCATAAGCTTCAGGAGTGATATGTCCCACCACAAATCCATGTGTGCCCCCGCTGAAACGTCCATCCGTTATCAACGCAACAGATTTTCCCAATCCCGCACCTATAATTGCTGATGTTGGCTTCAGCATTTCTGGCATGCCTGGACCACCGCGTGGGCCAACATATCTTATTACAACAACATCTCCAGCTTTTACTCTGCCGTTTTGAATGCCTGCAATTAATTCTTGTTCTCCATCAAAAACACGAGCGGGCCCTTCAAAAAACTCTCCTTCTTTACCACTAATTTTTGCAACACTTCCTTTTTCTGCAAGGTTTCCATACAATATCTGGAGGTGCCCTGTTGTTTTAATAGGTTGTTGCAAGGAGTGAATAACGTTCTGATTTTCAAATTCAAGGTCGGGTACATCAGCTAAATTTTCCGCCACAGTTTTTGCAGTTACAGTTAAACAATCACCATGGATGTATCCATGTTTTAATAAATACTTCATAACAACTGGAATGCCGCCTATCTTATGTACGTCTTCCATTAAATATTTTCCGCTGGGTTTTAAGTCAGCGATTACCGGCACCTTATCGCTGATGCGCTGAATATCATCCTGCGTCCATGGTATATCAATACTCCATGCCATTGCAATTAAATGCAGTACAGCATTGGTTGATCCACCCAAGCACATGATCAATGTTACTGCATTTTCAAATGCTTCGTACGTCATGATGTCCGAAGGTTTGATATCTTTTTCCAACAGAATTTTAATCGCTTCCCCCGCACGTTTGCATTCGTGTTTTTTATCATCACTTAACGCGGGATTGGATGAAGAGTAGGGTAAGCTCATCCCCAATGCTTCGATTGCGCTTGCCATTGTGTTGGCAGTATACATTCCACCACATGCACCCGGTCCGGGGCAAGCGTTCATGATAATGCCTTTAAAATCTGCCTCATCCAAATTTCCTGCAATTTTTTTACCCAGTGCTTCAAACGCTGATACAATGTTCAGTTCTTCTCCTTTGTAATGACCTGGTGCGATTGTACCTCCGTAAACCATGATAGACGGTCTATTCAATCGTCCCATTGCAATGATGGAACCAGGCATATTTTTATCGCAACCAGGTACTGCAATAATCCCATCATAATAATGTGCGCCACAAACGGCTTCAATGCTATCTGCAATCAAATCGCGACTTACCAATGAATATCTCATTCCGTCTGTGCCATTGCTTATTCCATCACTTACGCCTATGGTATTGAATATCAAACCCACCATGTCATTTGCCCACACACTATCTTTTACAATTTTTGCAAGGTCGTTTAAATGCATGTTACAGGTGTTTCCATCGTAACCCATGCTGCAAATTCCAACCTGTGGTTTTTTCAAATCATCATCTGTTAAGCCAATGCCATATAACATTGCTTGTGCTGCAGGTTGAGTTGGATCTTGCGTAATGGTTTTACTGTATTTATTTAATTCACTCATGCGTGTTCTTTATTTGAAACTTCGGAATAGTTTTTTGCCATTTTCGCCAACTCTTCGTCTCTCACTTCTTTAAGTTGATCAGCGAGCTCAAGAAACTTACTATAGAGGGCATCAATTTCATTGCGGTCGAAATTGAACCCAAGATTTTTAAATCGATATGCCAATGCTGATCTTCCACTTCTTGCTGTCAATACAATTTTTGAAGTTTCTGCTCCTACTTCCTCAGGCCTCATGATCTCATACGTTTGCGCATCTTTTAAAAATCCATCTTGGTGTATACCCGAGGAATGCGAAAATGCATTGGCGCCTACGATAGCTTTATTCGGTTGAACAGGCATGCGCATGGTGTCTGAAACAAGTCGACTGATGGGATTTAGTTTTTCTCCTTTGATATTGGTGTAAAGACCGAGGTAGCTATGTTGACGTAAAACCATAACTACTTCTTCCAATGCAGTGTTTCCGGCTCTTTCTCCTAGTCCATTAATGGTGCACTCAATTTGACGAGCCCCATTCATTGCACCTGAAATAGAGTTTGCTGTGGCTAAGCCCAAATCGTTGTGGCAGTGACAAGACAAGACAGCCTTATCTACATTCTTAACGTTGTTGATTAAAAACGCAATTTTTTCACCGTATTGAGAGGGGAGGCAATATCCCGTAGTATCTGGAATATTAACTGTAGTTGCTCCTGCAGCAATCACTGCCTCAACTACACGCGCCAAATATTCATTTTCGGTTCTCCCTGCATCCTCCGCATAGAACTCAACATCGTCCGTAAAATTTCTTGCCCACTTCACAGACTGAACTGCACGTTGAAGAATTTCTTCTCTATTGCTGTTGAATTTACTTTTGATGTGCGAATCCGAAGTCCCAATTCCGGTATGTATTCTTCCTCTTTTGGCGTGTTTTAAAGCTGCGCCAGCCACTTCAATATCTTTTTGTACCGCTCTGCTCAGTCCGCATACAGTAGCATGCTTGATGATTTTGGAAATCTCCGAAACGGATTCAAAGTCGCCCGGACTAGAAATAGGAAATCCAGCTTCAATGATGTCTACTCCTAAATCTTCAAGAGCTAGTGCCAGTTCAATTTTTTCTTTTGTATTCAACTTACACCCCGGAACTTGTTCTCCGTCTCTGAGTGTAGTATCAAATATGTAAATCTTGTTTTCCTTCATTCTTTAGGTTATTTAAAGATTGTGCTAATTTAATCAGATATTGACGGAGGAGATTTAAAAAAAGCTTTGTATATTACGCTATCTATATATAGGTAATATAGATTTATATAGTTCATTATCAAATAATTAGATCTAATTAAACTACGATGTCTAAAAGAAGTTCGGATGAATTGTTTCAATTGATTAAAACCTTGGATAAGGGCGAAAAAAGGCATTTTAAGATGTATATGAGCAAGCAAGCGGCTTCTGAAGACATGAAAATTATTCGCCTTTTCGATGCCATGGATAAGCTTGAGAACTACAACGAAGAGGGTATATTAAATAAAAATCCTACTCTTCAAAAAAAACAGCTTTCAAATCTTAAGGCACACTTGTACTCTAAAATTCTTGGGAGTCTCCGGTTAATACGAAATGATTTGTCGGTAGATATTCAATTACATGAGCAGTTGGATCATGCCCGGATTTTATACAACAAGGGCTTATATGTTCAAAGTTTAAAATTGCTTCAACGAATCAAAGAGTTGGCAAAATCGCACAATCAAATTACCCATTCGGTTCAAGCACTTTTTTTGGAGAAAAAAATTGAGGCCTTGCACATCACCCGCAGTTTCGAGGACAAGGCGGAAGTGCTAGCGCAGGAAGTGAATGAATTGAATAATCGGTTAACCGTAGTTGGTACCTTGAGTAATTTGGCATTGCAATTGTATGGGTGGTATATCAAGAATGGGCATGCCAGGGATGAGCGTGAGAAAAACGAATTGATTGATTTTTTTAGTCGCAATTTGCCTGAAAATGCCCAGGATCACACTGGGTTTTATGAGAAATTGTATTTCCATCAAAGTCAAGCCTGGTATGCATTTATCCTTCAAGATTTTTTAGCATATTACAAGCATTGTCAGCGCTGGGTGGATTTGTTTGATAAAGATTCGCGCATGATCAAGGTAGAGTCTCAACATTATATCAAGGGGATGCACAATTTGTTAAATGCGCATTTCATGTTGAGGAATCATAAAAAATTCACTATTGAAATTGAGCGCTTTGAACACTTTTTTCAATCGGAGGTAGGAACAGCAACCATCAATGCGCATGTACAGTCGTTTGTATACCTCTACCTGGCAAAAATCAATTGGCATTTTATGGCCGGAACGTTTTCAGAAGGAGTAAAGTTGGTTCCGGAAATTGAAAGTCATTTGAAAGAGTTCGACTGGCAGTTGGATCGTCATCGAATTCTCATGTTTTACTATAAAATTGCTTGTCTCTATTTTGGTTGCGCCAACTACGACAAGGCCATAATATACTTGAACAGAATCATTAATCTCAAGGCAGACCTCAGAACCGATTTACAATGCTATACGAGACTGCTGCATTTGATCTCTCATTATGAATTGGGAAATGACGCCATTTTGGATAGTCAGGTTAAATCTGTTTATCGATTTATGTCAAAAATGAAAAGGCTAAGTACGGTTGAAAATGAAATTTTTAGCTTTTTACGGCTGTCTCTTACCATGGGAAGGGGAGAGATGCGTCAAGGGTTTTTAAGGCTCTATAAAAAACTTAAATTATTGGAAAACAATAATTTAGAGAGTAGATCTTTTATCTATTTGGACGTGCTTTCTTGGTTGCAAAGTAAAATCAAAAATTCACCGGTAGAAGAAGTCATTGCTGAACGTTTCAGGATCAGAGAAAAGGTTCTCGCAACTGCTTCGTAAAGCGCTTGTTTTCTCAAGAATTTTATTGTTTTATTACCCATTTTCTCTACCTTTGCAGTCCTTAAATTTGGCATGCCCGTATTTTTCCAAAACCGTTTGTTTTTAAATTATTGATTTTCAATAATATATAATTGACTTCAATGGGTCAAAGCGGATGGATTTTGCGGTGTTCACCATTGTAAAAACGAGTAAGCACTATGGCTATCAAAAAAGACAATCGCCCGAGGTTAAACTTTTCAAAAATTACCATCAGCCTTGCATCACCCGATTCCATATTGGATCGTTCCTTTGGTGAGGTTCTCAAGCCTGAAACCATCAACTACCGAACTTACAAGCCAGAGCGTGATGGTTTGTTTTGTGAGAAAATTTTTGGTCCCGTTAAGGACTATGAGTGTGCATGTGGTAAATACAAGCGTATTCGTTACAAAGGAATCGTATGTGATCGTTGCGGTGTTGAAGTAACCGAAAAAAAGGTTAGAAGAGAGAGAATGGGCCACATTAAATTGGTGGTTCCTGTTGTGCATATTTGGTATTTCAAAAGTCTTCCCAATAAAATTGGATACCTATTGGGTATCAGCTCTAAGAAATTAGAGAGCATCATATATTACGAACGTTTTGTTGTAATTCAGCCTGGAATCATGGCGGATAAAGGGAAGAAGCAAGGTGACCTTCTTACTGAAGAGGAGTACTTGGATTTATTGGATACCCTTCCAAAGGAAAATCAATACTTACCTGATGAAGACCCTAATAAATTCATCGCTAAGATGGGAGCAGAAGCTGTTCATGATCTGCTTTCCAGAATTGAATTGGATTCATTGAGCTTCTCATTGCGCAATGCTGCTGCAACAGAAACATCTCAACAACGTAAGGCCGATGCCTTAAAAAGATTGAGCGTAGTAGAATCCTTCCGCGATGCCAATTCAAGAATCAATAACCGTCCCGAGTGGATGGTCATGCAATATATCCCGGTTATTCCACCTGAATTGAGGCCATTGGTTCCCTTGGATGGTGGCCGTTTTGCTTCTTCTGATTTGAACGACTTGTATCGTAGAGTTATCATTCGTAACAACCGTTTGAAGCGCTTGTTGGAAATCAAAGCACCTGAGGTGATTTTGCGAAACGAAAAGCGTATGCTGCAAGAAGCAATCGATTCGTTGTTCGACAACAGTAGAAAATCCAATGCGGTTAAAGCAGAAGGTGGACGTGCATTGAAGTCGCTCAGTGACGTCTTGAAAGGAAAGCAGGGTAGGTTCCGTCAGAACTTGTTGGGTAAGCGTGTGGACTATTCTGGTCGTTCTGTTATTGTAGTGGGCCCTGAATTGAAATTACACGAATGCGGACTTCCTAAAGATATGGCTGCAGAATTATTCAAGCCATTTATCATTAGAAAACTGATCGAAAGAGGAATTGTAAAGACTGTAAAGTCTGCCCGCAAATTGGTTGATCGCAAAGAAGCCATTGTGTGGGATATTCTTGAAAATATTTTGAAAGGGCACCCTATTCTTTTGAATCGCGCCCCAACACTTCACCGATTATCTATTCAGTCTTTCCAGCCCAAGCTAGTAGAAGGAAAGGCAATCCAACTTCATCCGTTGGTATGTTCTGCGTTTAACGCCGACTTCGACGGTGACCAGATGGCGGTTCACGTACCCCTTGGCCATGCTGCAATTCTTGAAGCACAGTTGCTCATGTTGGCATCTCACAACATCCTCAATCCTCAAAATGGAACACCTATCACTCTTCCTTCACAGGACATGGTGTTGGGTCTCTATTATATTACCAAAGGAAAGCGCAACAACGAAACCGATGTTGTGAAAGGTGAAGGAATGCGTTTTTACAGTGCCGAAGAAGTTATCATTGCGTACAACGAAGGCAAGGTAGATTTACATGCATACATTAAAGTTAAAACAAACGTTAGAAACGATAACAGAGAATTGGTGAATCAATTGATCGAAACTACTGTTGGTCGTGTTCTATTCAACCAAGCCGTTCCAGCCGAAGTTGGGTTTGTTAATGCGCTATTGACTAAGAAAAGTCTTCGCGAAATCATTGGTGATATCATCAAGATTACCAACGTGCCCACTACGGCTAAATTCTTGGATTCTATAAAGGAACTTGGATTTAGAATGGCATTTAAAGGTGGGCTATCGTTCAATATCCAAGACCTTGTGTTGCCAGTTAGAAAAGAAGATATGATCGACCAGGCCGCAGGCGAGGTTCAAGAAGTGTGGGACAACTACAACATGGGTCTGATTACCAACAACGAGCGATACAATCAAATCATTGATATCTGGTCGAGGGTAGATACGAAAATAACTGAAACACTTGTTCGTGCCATGGCAACGGATAAGCAAGGATTCAATTCGGTGTACATGATGCTCGACTCAGGTGCGAGGGGAAGTAAGCAGCAGGTTAAGCAGTTGGCGGGTATACGTGGACTGATGGCAAAGCCTAGAAAGAGTGGATCAAGTGGTTCTGAAATCATCGAAAACCCCATCTTGTCTAACTTCAAAGATGGATTGAGCGTATTGGAATATTTTATTTCTACACACGGTGCTCGTAAAGGGTTGGCCGATACCGCACTTAAAACTGCCGATGCTGGTTACCTAACACGCCGATTGGTAGACGTAGCTCAAGATGTGATTATAGCTGAAGAAGACTGCGGAACATTGAGGGGTATCGCTACAAGTGCATTGAAGGACAATGAAGATATCGTAGAACCTCTTTACGATAGAATTCTTGGAAGAACTTCTTTACATGATGTATATGATCCACAATCAGATACATTGTTGGTAAGCGCGGGACAAGATATTAATGAAGATACAGCCAAGAAGATCGAAGATTCAGGAATTGAAACCATAGAGATCAGGTCAGTATTAACCTGCGAAAGCAAACGCGGATGTTGTGTAAAATGCTATGGATTGAATCTTGCTACTGGTAATCTTGCTCAAAGGGGAGATGCAGTAGGAATCATTGCTGCACAATCTATTGGTGAGCCAGGAACACAGCTTACACTTCGTACATTCCACGTAGGTGGTGTTGCCGGATCAGCTTCAGTTGAATCACATTTGGTTGCTAAGTTTGATGGTACTGTACAATTTGATGGTCTGCGCACTGTAAAAGCAAAAAACAACGAAGGAAAAGATATACAGATTGTCATAGGCCGTACTGCAGAAATGCGGATCATGGATCTGAAAAACGATCGCATACTGATCACCAACAACGTTCCTTATGGATCTACGCTTCAAATTGGAGAAGGAAAGAAAGTTGCAAAGGGAGATATTATCTGCACATGGGATCCATTCAACAATGTAATAGTTGCTGAAATTGCAGGTTCCGTAATTTTCGAAAACGTAATCGATGGTGTTACGTTCCGCGAAGAAGCCGATGAACAAACAGGACACAGAGAGAAAGTTGTTATTGAGTCAAAAGACAAAACAAAAATCCCTTCTCTTAAAGTAAAAAGTTCCAAAGATGAGAAAACATACAACCTCCCTGTAGGGTCACATATTGTGATTGAGGAGGGAGATGATGTTACAGCGGGACAAGTATTGGTGAAGATTCCAAGGGTCTTGGGTAAACTAAGAGATATTACCGGTGGTCTTCCACGTGTTACAGAACTCTTTGAAGCAAGAAACCCAGGTAACCCAGCTGTTGTTTCCGAAATCGATGGTGTTGTAACCTTTGGCGCTATCAAAAGAGGAAATAGGGAAATCACTGTTGAAGCAAAAGACGGCGTAGTTAAAAAATACTTGGTAACGTTAACGCGACAAATCTTGGTTCAGGATGGTGATTTCGTTAAAGCCGGAACCCCATTATCAGATGGTCAAGTTGCCCCAGGGGATATTCTATCCATCAAAGGACCTTTCGCAGTTCAAGAATACGTTGTAAACGAAATCCAGGAAGTTTATCGTTTACAGGGTGTAAAAATAAACGACAAGCACATTGAAGTGATCGTGCGTCAAATGATGAGAAAAGTTGAAATCGTTGATCCAGGGGATACACGATTCCTCGAAGGTGATTTAGAAGATCGCTTCGAATTCAATATCGAGAATGACTACATCTTTGATAAAAAAGTAGTCGTTGATTCTGGTGATTCAGAGGTGCTGAAAGCAGGTCAAATTGCCAGCCTCCGTGAAATCCGTGAAGAAAATTCAATTCTTCGCAGAGCTGATAAAAAGCTCATTGAGTTCCGCGATGCCCATGCTGCTACTTCAAGACCGGTCTTGTTGGGTATTACCAAGGCTTCTTTGGGTACTCAAAGTTGGATTTCAGCTGCTTCCTTCCAGGAAACAACCAAGGTACTCTCCTCTGCCGCCATTCAAGGTAAAACAGATGATATGCTTGGTCTGAAAGAAAATGTAATCACAGGTCATCATATTCCTGCCGGTACAGGCTTGAGAGACTACGAAAACTTTATTGTAGGCAGTAAAGAAGAATACGAGTTGCTCCAATCCACCCGAGAGGTAATGAGCTTCGACGAAGAAGAATAAATTTCAAAGGGGCAGACAACTGCCCCTTTTTTTTTAATCTATTTATATAAAGTGTATGAATCAAAAAACAATTAATAGTTTACTCGCCAGTGGATTGGTGCTTGCAATAGCCTTGCATTTTACTGGAAATTTTAAAAATAAAAACTCACAGACATCCGTTGCACAAACCGAGAATCAACTAAGAGTTGCCTACGTTGATCTTGATAGTATCCAAGAAAAATATTTACTCTATAAAGAGAAGATGGCTGAATTTGAGAAAAAGAAAGAATCGGCTGACCGCGATTTGAATGGTGCGTACCAAAAAATCGAAAACGAAAGAGTTGCTTTTGCTCAACGGGGGCAGTCCATTACACAAGCTGAGTATGAAAATTTTCAACGCACCTACCAGAGTAAACTTCAAAATCTGGAAGAGCAAAAAAGACAGCTTGAAAACGCAATTGCTAACGATGGAATGAAAACCATGGATGAGCTAAAGACGAAAATGAATGAATTTTTAGAAGTGTATAATAAGTCCAAAGGATACACATACATCTTTTCGTATTCAAGCGGATTGAATGTACTATTTTACAAAGACACTGCAAACAACATCACAAATGAAGTGGTAGCCGGTCTGAATGAAGCCTACAAGAAAAATCCTGCAAAAAAATAAAATCCCCACTGAAATAAGTAACTTAATCCCGGTTTAATGCAACCGGGATTTTTTATATAAACAAACGATATGTCTGAAGCAAACCAGTTTAAGCCCAGTTTAAGTTTATTGGATGCAACCATGATTGTATCAGGTTCCATGATTGGTTCCGGTATATTTATTGTTAGCTCGGATATTACACGCAACGTTGGAAGTGCAGGATGGCTTATTGCTGTCTGGTTAATAACAGGATTCATGACCATCAGTGCCGCATTGAGCTATGGTGAGTTGAGTGCCATGTATCCCAAAGCGGGAGGGCAATACGTGTATTTAAAAGAGGCGTATAACCCTTTGGTGGGATTTCTCTATGGCTGGAGTTTTTTTGCTGTCATTCAAACAGGAACCATTGCAGCTGTTGGAGTTGCATTCGCCAAGTTTGCAGGATACTTTTTCCCGGCATTGAATATGCAGGAACAAAATATATTATTCAGTCTCTCTGGATTAAATATTTATCCTGCACAGCTGGTTTCCATAGCCATTATCCTTTTTCTTACTTGGGTAAATACCAAAGGTGTAAAAGAAGGTAAAATAATTCAAACAACGTTTACCGTTTCGAAGTTGCTGGCTCTTTTTGGATTGATACTCTGTGGTTTTCTGTTTGTGAATGAAAGTTTTTGGACATCCAATTGGGAAACCAATTTTTTAACCCGCAAGTCCATTCTTGATGCAACTGGAAGTATTACATGGGAAACGATTTCAGGTATTACATTTTTAGGGGCGGTAGCGGCATCCATGGTAGGGTCTATATTCAGTAGCGATTCATGGAATAACGTAACCTTCATAGCTGCGGAAATAAAAAATCCAAAACGGAATATCGGCTTGAGTTTGTTTTTGGGAACGCTTTTGGTTACGATTATCTATGTAGCCACAAACTTAATGTACCTGTACGTAATGCCGATTGAACAAATTTTAAAACCTGAAGAAGACCGACTAGCGGTTGCTGCTGCCAATGTGATTTTTGGTGCCGCAGGTAAAGCTATTATTGCTATACTGATTATGGTCTCCACTTTTGGGTGCATCAACGGATTGGTATTGGCAGGTGCGAGGGTATACTATACAATGGCTCAAGATGGATTGTTTTTCAAAAAAGCCGGAACCCTAAATTCGAATTCAGTCCCGCAATGGGCACTATGGGCTCAAGCCTTGGTGGCGTCTATGCTTTGTTTAAGTGGTAGGTACGGAGAGTTGTTGGACATGGTTTGTTTTGTTGTAGTCATATTCTATGTTTTAACCATCATTGGCATTTTCATTCTTCGAAAAACCAAGCCCGATATGGAAAGGCCGTACAAGGCATTTGGATATCCCGTATTGCCTATTCTTTATGTTATCATGGGTACCGCATTCTGTTTGTTGCTCATTAAGTTTAAGCCAGAATATACTTGGCCGGGACTTATTATAACTCTGCTTGGTGTTCCTTTGTATTTTATTGCCGTTGCAACAAAAAAATCCACCAATGGATAAGTATGCCGTGATCGTAGCAGGAGGAACTGGTCAACGTATGGGCTCAGATATGCCAAAGCAATTCTTGCATTTGAATGATCGCCCCATGATGTTGTATACGATAGACGCGTTTATACAGGCATTTGATGGGATACGCTTTGTAGTGGTTGTTCATCCTGATTATTATGCATATGCAGAATCCATATTGAATGGACATCTAGATTCTCAATCTATTCAATTGATCAAGGGAGGTGAGACTCGGTTTCATTCAGTTAAAAATGGAATTGGCGTTGTGCCGGATGATAGTATGATTTTTATTCATGATGCCGTTCGATGCCTGATTAGTCCAGAGTTGATTCGCCGCTGCTATTCCGAAGCAGAAAAATTCACGAATGCAATACCTGTTGTTCCTATACGCGACAGCATACGTAAATGGGATGCTGAAACAGATGAATCACATGTAATTGACCGAACTGGGTTATATGCCATTCAAACCCCTCAGGTATTTTTGTCCAACCTAATAAAGAAAGCATTTGATCTTGAATATCGAGATGCATTCACAGATGAAGCAACGGTATTTGAAGCCAATGGTGGTCAAGTTCATCTAATAGAAGGAGAGGGGAGGAACATCAAGGTTACGTATCCGCAAGATCTTGAATATGCTTCTTTCATATTGAAGCACTCATAGAAGCAATTAGGCTTTATTTAATCCTGACTTTTCAATTTTCTCAAGGATTTGGTGGGCAATGTCCATCGCCATAAATCCATCGTATTCAGAAACAACAGTGGGGGTATCATTTAGAATTGAATCCCTAAATGCGGTTAGCTCCAGCTTTATGGCACTTTCACTAACAGGTACTGGGTTTTCAATTGCAATACTTTTTGACCCCGATGGTGTTTCTATGTCAAAGCTAAAGGTATCTTCATCATCCTCTTCTGTTTTCAGTCGGATGATTTCAGTTTTTTTATCTAAAAAATCAATTCCGATATAGGCATCTTTTTGAAATAGTCTCATTTTCCTCATTTTCTTCATCGAAATTCGAGAGGAAGTGAGGTTAGCAACACAGCCGTTTAGAAACTCGATTCTGACGTTTGCGATGTCTGGTGTATCGGTCATCACAGCAACTCCACTGGCTGATATATTCTTTACACTGCTTTTTACCAAGTGAAGAATAATGTCGATGTCGTGAATCATCAGGTCTAAAATTACGCTCACTTCGGTGCCCCTGGGATTGAATTGGGCAAGTCGATGCACCTCGATAAACATAGGATTTAGGTTCTTTCTACCCAATGCTAAAAATGCAGGATTAAATCGTTCAACATGTCCAACTTGAAATTTCACTTTGGCTTCACTAGCAAGCTTGAGTAGACTCTTTGCTTCTGCCATGTCATTGGCCATTGGTTTTTCTACAAATACGTGTTTAGAAGACCTTAGGGCCAACGCACATAAAGAATAATGAGAGTATGTTGGGGTAACAACATCAACAGCATCAACAGTGTCAATCAATTCCTGCTCGCTGGTGAATCTTTTAATGCCAAATTTTTTTGTGGCTTCTAGGGCGTGTTGTTCGTTGGGGTCAAAAAACCCAACCAATTCAACGCCTGAGATATCCTTCCAGTTGGAAAGGTGAAATTTCCCAAGATGACCAACTCCAAAAACACCAATTTTTAACATCCAGCAAATTTAGGAGGAATATTTTAACGAAATTGCCAATATGAAAAAGATCATAATCACTGTCGATGGTTGGTCCTCTTGTGGAAAAAGTACAATGGCCCGGCAATTGGCTCAAAAATTGGGATATGTCTTTATCGACTCGGGTGCTATGTATCGAGCTATAACATTGTATTTTATCCGCAACAACGTTAACCTTCAAAATGATCATGAGGTTGCAGAGGCGTTAAAGAATATTGCTCTTTCCTTTCAGTTGAATGAGACGTCTGGAAACAACGAGATATGGATGAATGATCAACATGTTGAATCCTACATTAGGGAGATGACTGTAGCAGAGAAAGTCAGTGAAGTTGCTACCATCAAACAAGTCCGAGAGTTTGCCGTAAAGCAACAGCAAAAAATAGGGGCGAATAAAGGTATTGTAATGGATGGGAGAGATATAGGGACGGCTGTTTTTCCAAACGCCGAATTAAAAATTTTCATGACGGCCGATGTAGCTGTTCGTGTTGCTCGGAGATTCAAAGAATTATTTATAACGAATCCTTCCATAACAATTGAGGAGGTTAAAGCCAATTTAGAACTTCGAGATTATACCGATTCCAATCGAGAGATATCGCCACTCCGAAAAGCCGAGGATGCCCGTATTTTAGACAACAGCGAACTAACTCCAGAAGAACAATTGCAATTGGCTTTGAGCTGGGCCCATGAAAAAATCAATGGGTAAATATTGACTAGTTCCATTCTGCTTTGATATCATCCAATGATCTTGATCCTGGGTAATAGCTACTGATTTTTTCAATAACTGCCTCTACAATGGCATCGGGACAAGAAGCTCCACTGGTGATCAATATGCGTACAGGAGAATGAGTGGGTAGGAAATTATATTTTGTGTATTCGGTATGCTCTCGCCAATTGAAGCCTTTGATTTCTTCTGTACTGATTATATCCTCTTCAGATTGGATAAAGTATGTGGGGAGAATTTCTTCACATAACTCTACAAGATGAGAGCTGTTGCTGCTTTTACGACCCCCAATTACCAACGCAAGATCTGCCTCTGTTTTCAATAATTCTTTTACTGCCGACTGATTATCATTGGTTGCATAACATAAAGTATCGCGCGTATCTGCAAAATGTTGTTCTACATTAGTTTCATTTAGCGAATATTTTGTAACCACAATACTTTTTAAGTAATCTGCTATGGCCTGCGTATCCGTAGCCAGCATTGTAGTCTGATTTACAACCCCAAATTTTTCTAAATCTTTGTTGAGATCAAATCCACTGCTGTATCTGCCTTCAAAATAAGAATAGAAATCAATCGAAGGCCTTGTGCCCATGAGGAACTCCCCTAAAATTTCTGCTTCTTTCATATCGTGGATAACCAGTGTGGGACTATTTGCATTGCTGTGAGAAAAAGTAGCACGGGTCTCTTCGTGGGTAGGTTTCCCATGCAATACGATACTGTATCCCTTTTTTGCAATTTGCTCAGCACGATTCCAAACTTTTTCAACAAAGGGACATGTGGTGTTGTACAACTCTATTTGAATTCCTTTTGCTCGAAGTTTTTCCTCAATTTCAAGTGTTGTTCCAAAGGCAGGAATGATTACAATATCTTCTTGCGTTAATTCATCCAACGAAATGAGCTCATTGCCTTTCGTATCCATTAAAAACTGAACCCCCCTTGAGAGTAAATCTTCGTTCACGAAAGGGTTATGAATCATTTCACTTAGTAGAAAAATGCGTTTATCAGGATTGTTTTCTACTGTTTGAAAGGCAATTTCTATAGCATTTTCAACTCCATAACAAAAGCCAAAATGCCTGGCTAAGAAGATTTTTAAAGGCCCAAAATCTAAGAGGGTAGGCGTGAAGTCTTTTTTCAATTTGTCGGCATCTTTTCTTGATGTCTTTATTGAGGAAATCAAGGTGCTTCGGTACCGGAAAGGGATCGAGAATTGCTTCATTTGTGCTACAAAGTTACAACTTCTATAACAAGCTTATTCCTAGATGGTTCAGTTCAACTCTGTGATCTTCAATGCGTTCTCAAAGTCATTGACTAACTTTACCGCATGCGAACCTCCTTTGAGCCAGTTGAATGGTGCAGAAACGCATGTGTATATGAAGTAAACATGCGGCAATACTCAGCAGAGGGTAATTTTCAATCTTTTCAATCTCATTTGCCTCGTTTAGCCAAAATGGGAGTTTCCATTCTTTGGTTTATGCCTCTAACTCCAATTAGTCTGCTCAAGCGAAAAGGGAAGCTGGGCAGCTATTATGCATGTTCCAGTTACCAAAAAATTAATCCGGATTATGGAAGCGAAAAGGAGTTTGTTCAGATTGTTAAAACAGCCCATGGTTTGGGAATGAAAGTGATTGTGGATTGGGTAGCAAATCATACTGGAGCCGATCACGAATGGAGGTTTTCAAATCCAGAATTTTATAAGAAGAACGACCAAGGAAATTTTTATGATGCCCATGGCTGGGATGATGTAATAGATCTGGATTATTGCAATGACTCTTTAAGAAAAGAAATGATCCACAGCATGAGGTATTGGGTGGAAAAATTTGATATTGACGGATTTAGATGCGATATGGCTATGTTAACTCCAGTCCATTTTTGGTCTGAAGCACGTTTGGCATTGGAACCTCAAAAAAAGATGTTTTGGTTGGCAGAGCTTGATCCTTTGGATAATCCCGAGTATATGTCTGTTTTTGATTCTGCTTATACCTGGAGGTGGATGAATGCTTGCAAGCAGTTTAAAGATTCAGGCGCCCGAGATATTTCCTCCCTTTTACGCCCCTTATCGCTATACCTTCAAGAATCAAATCCTTCATTTTGTCCGGCTTGGTTCACAAGCAACCACGATGAAAACAGTTGGAATGGTACCGAGTTTGAAAAATACGGTGAAATGGTCCTTCCTTTGACCATCTTCTCTGCTACGTTTAAAGGCATTCATTTGATGTATTCGGGACAGGAAATACCCAATTTAAAGCGTCTGCAATTCTTTGATAAAGACCCTCTAAAATGGCCTGAAATCCCTCAGTGGCAATCGCTCTTTACATCTTTAAACAAACTTCGAAATCAAGTAACTGCTTTTCAATGCTCGGCATCTGTGCAAAATTGCCAATTGATTCAGAATAGTGTTGCTCATCATGTGGTAAGCTTTATTAGAAAATCTGCAGTTGATGAAGTTCTTGTACTCATTAATTTTTCATCCTACACTTTAAATTGGGTTGAAATAGAGGGTGGAGATTTAGCAGGCGATTTTACAGAATGGTTTACCAAAGAAACCCGCTACTTCGATGGAAGACACCATGCATATCAGTTAGAGGAATGGGGTAGTCAGATTTGGATAAAAAAAAGAGCGGATTAACAATCCGCTCTTTTTAGCTTATTCATTGATGTCGATGGGATATTGATATACTCCATCATATCCAGGATAGAAGCCTTCTAAAAGAACACGCTTAGGCGATTTGGTCATAGCCTGATTGAGTTCTTCCACACTAATAACATCGGTACCATTCACTTTCAAAACAACAAATCCGTCTCGCATTCTCGTTTGCTCGTCAATTAATCCAGATGTTATTTTTGTAATGACTACTCCTCCTTTAACACTGTATTCCTTTGCTTTTTTAGCATCCAAGGCTTGAAGCGTAGCCCCCAATTTATCGGATATTGTATTTTTTACAATATCATAGGTGCCAGATCTATTCTTGAGCGTGATATTTGTTGTGTTCTCTTTCCCACCTCTTAAATAGGTAATGGTTATTTTGTCGCCAGGTTTAAAGCCGGCTACCTGCTCAACCATTTCGCTACCAGTGGAGACTTTAACTCCATTGATTTTTGTGATATAATCTCCTGCTTGGATCCCGCTGCTAGACATGGCTCCATCTTTAGCAACTTCCATTACCAGAACACCAATGCCTTCCTTGTAGCTTTGTTTTGTTTTTTCTGATTCTGGGGCTGATTCTGGAAGGTAGCTGATGCCCAAATAGGCCCTTTGCACAGTGCCATATTGCAATAGGTCATTGATTATCTTTTTAACGATGTTTACAGGTATAGCATAGGAGTATCCTGCATAAGCGCCGGTGGGCGAGGCAATGGCCGAAACAATACCTACAAGTTCTCCATTGGTATTTACAAGAGCTCCACCAGAATTACCCTGATTAACCGCAGCATCAGTCTGAATAAAGGATTCAATTGGCGTATTGCTTCTTCTGGCATTAAGACCCAGCGTTCTGGCTTTTGCACTGATGATGCCTGCTGTTACTGTTGTTTCTAGATTTAGTGGATATCCAACTGCTAAAACCCACTGACCTAGTTTAACCTGATCGGAATTTCCATATAGTAAAAAATTCAGGCTTTTCTCCTCAATTTTAATCAATGCGAGGTCGCTACTGGGGTCGGTTCCAATCAGTTTAGCCTTGTATTGCTTTTTGTTGTTTAAGGTTACATTGATTTCACTGGCTTCATCAATAACATGATTGTTGGTAACGATATAGCCGTCTTCACTAATAACTACACCTGAGCCACTCGCTCTTTGTGGCATACTGCGGTTGGGTGTACCGCCAAAAAAATCCTGCAGAAAGTCATCCCCAAAAAAGTCGCTAAACGGACTTCTTCTGGTTCTGGGTAAGTTGTTACTGGCCTGTCCAGTTCCAATTGTAGTAGTAATGTGAACTACTGCAGGTACTGCAGCCTGTGAAGCAGGTTGAAAATCTACTGGCTGAACGGGCACGTTGGTATTGCTATCAAAGAACCCTGCATAACTGGCAGGTAATTTGCCATTTGCTTCCTGAATGGGGTTGGGTTTTCGGATGAATGAATCATAACCAAACATGGCAGCGGTAGAAGTTACGGCACTAATCAGCACAACCGTTAAAGTCTGTTTGATATTCATAGTCTTCGATTTTAGTATTATAAATTCTACAATTTTTATGCCTGACACCATGCAATTAAAGAAACCTGACTGAATTTCAGTCAACCTGTCATCCTATTTAACAAATCCTTTTTCAGTCTGTTCGAAGCTTGTGGAAAAACGTCCCTTTTTTAGGAAACTTTTACAATCCAAGCAGAAAGGCTAACGTATCAAATCCATCTGGGAAATCGGTCAATCTGGGGCTTTGTGCCATTCCGAAAGGCAAATGAGTTTTTCCAATTACACATTGAATTTTTGAGGGATCAAGCATCTTATCAATTTCTTCTTTGGAATTGTAAAATCGATAGTGTAGCTGTGAAATGGGTGAAAATGGATTATCGCTTTCCAAAAGAACAATAGAGTCGTTGGTCATGTAAAACGCATTGTTCATAATGGCAATGGTGAGCTGGTAGTCGAAATTATTTTTATAACGATCATGATCTCTATAGTGGTCGTACTTTTTTAGTGCATGAAGAAGAGCTTCAAAATTGTATTCTTTGGGTACAAGAACCTGGGTTACGTTTCTGCAGCCTAACCCAAAGTAGAGATGAATGTCATCCCCTAAACCGTTTAACTCCTCTTCAGTTTCTAATCCATCTAGAATAGCTACTGAGGTTCGATTTTTACGGATGATGTGTGGAAATTTTGAAAAGTAATATTCAAAATGCCGGGCACTATTGTCTGTACCGGTGGCTATATAGGCATCGCAACCTTTAAGATTTTCATCCAATTGAATCCATTCTTTTGTTTCAGGGTATTTTTGGTGAATTGCATCAACCAAAAACCCTATTAAAATTCGGTCTTTCGATGCTCGTTTGATGCGTTGCTTATGACCTGAAATGAAAATACACAACATGTCGTGAAAGCCCACATAGGGGATATTCCCAGCCATGATTAGGCCTACGGTCTTGGGTATTTCTTGTTGTTCCGGTACTTGGTATTTCTTAACGAACGCAGTGAGTGCCTCTTGATTTAACATATTGACTGAAAGACTTGCTCCTGCCTTCCAGCTATACTCAGGAATGAACCATTTGTTTTCCGCACGGGCTTTTTCTCTTGTTTCCCTGTAGGTAAGATTGTCGGCCAGCAATAACTCACCCCAAAAACCGGCAGCTTTAATTCTTTCTGTTAAATTCATTTTCTGATTTTCGCTGCATTCTTTTATCTTTATACAGCGTATGATAATGCAAAAGTAAATCCTATTTAAACCTAAAACCAGAATTTATATGGCTATAAAAATTACGGACGAATGTATCAATTGCGGGGCCTGTGAACCCGAATGCCCCAACAATGCAATTTACGAGGGTGGTGTTGAATGGGCAGTTTCAGATGGCACTTCTGTTAAAGGGGCATTTACATTAATGGATGGTATCTCAGTGGATGCTAATCAGAAGAATTCACCTGTTAGTAACGATACCTATTATATTACGCCCAATAAGTGTACAGAGTGTCAAGGATTTCACGATGAGCCACAATGTGCGGCTGTTTGTCCGGTCGACTGCTGTGTTCCAGATGAATTGTACCGTGAAACAGTTGAAGAGTTACTGAGTAAGAAAGATAAGCTTCATTTATAGGCTTCGCTTTAAACTAATTTAAGGTGAAAGCAGAGGGATGCTTTCACCTTTTGTATTCAATAAATTTCTTAATAAATGTCAAAACCCTTTATAGCCTTTGTCACTGGAGGGTATTCTTCTGAGGCAGTTATTTCCTATAAAAGTGCTATAACCATTGAAAACAACCTCGATAAAAGTCTTTTTACTATTTATCGAATTGACATCACACCTCAGAAATGGTTTCATCGAACAGAAAATGGAGATGAAATTTTAGTAAATCGAGAAGATTTTACACTGGAAATCGATTCTCGAAGAATTAGATTTGATGCCGTTTTTATCGGTATCCACGGCACTCCTGGGGAAGATGGAAAATTGCAGGGATATTTTGACTTACTCAGAATTCCATACACCTCTTGCGATACGACAACCAGTGCTATTACTTTCAATAAACGGTACACAGTAGCAATTGCAGGAGCCGCTGGCTTTGCTGTAGCTAAATCTATTCATCTGTTTAAACATTCTTATACTTCGTCTCAGTTGGTTCAATTGCAATTTCCTGTTTTTGTAAAACCCAATAATGGAGGCTCCAGCATCGGGATGAGCAAGGTGAATAGCTTTGAAATGCTTGAGCCGGCTATCCAAAAAGCATTTAAAGAAGACGATCAGGTACTGGTTGAAGAATGTATCCATGGAAGAGAATTTACCATCGGAGTATTTTCTTCCAAAGGCAAGGTTATCTGTCTTCCTTTCACCGAAATCATATCGGAAAACGACTTTTTTGATTTTGAGGCCAAATACCAAGGAAAGTCTAGAGAAACTACCCCTGCAAAATGTACCGAGTTAATCTCAAGCCAGATCAAAGAAGCTGCTTCGGGTATTTATTCTGTTTTCAATTGTCGTGGTGTTGTTCGTATGGATTTTATTTACAACGAAACTGAAGGGAGGCCCTATTTATTAGAGATCAATACGGTTCCAGGGCAAAGTGCCGCAAGTATTGTACCTCAGCAAGTAGCTGCAATGGGAATGTCCATAAAGAATTTTTACACACTTCTGATCGAAGAGGTCTTGAACATCAAACCCAATACCTAATGGATTTTTCATTCATTACCAAGAGACCACTTTGGCAAAACGTTTTAGCTGGATTGGGATTCTCCATTGCAATTGTTGCAACTTTTCTTTTGCTTTTGAATTTTATTACCAATCACGGAGAATATCTTACTGTTCCTGAAGTAAAAGGTAAAGTGTATACGGAAGTAATTTCTGAATTAGAGCAAAAGGGTTTTGAGGTTGTTGTTCAGGATTCTATTTATGTTGACACGCTAAAACCCAACATCATCATCAAACAATTTCCTGAAGCCGAAGCTACAGTTAAAGTGAATCGCGTTGTTTATTTAACTATAAATTGTACAGTTCCTCCAACCATTGCCATGCCCAATTTAGTCGGTATGAGTTTTCGAAACGCATTGCTGGAATTGAAATCGATGGGTCTTAATATGGGTGACACCACCTTTATTCCGGATATTGCAAAAAATGCAGTTAAAGATCAATTGAGTAGTGGAGTATCGATAAAGCCAGGATCTCCTATTCGAATGGGTTCGAAAATAGATTTGATCATTGGTTCCGGTTTAGGAGGTGAAGAGTTACCTGTTCCGGACTTGTTTGGACTTAGCTACGTTGAAGCTAAATTGGTTTTGGAAGTTAATGGTCTCAACCTGGGGGGGATTCTATTGGATGAAGATCTTAAAGATACTTTACTGGGGCATGTGTATTGGCAAAATCCAACTCCTTTTGATGAACAGCAGATCGCAAAAACCATACGTTCAGGTCAAATGATGGATATTCGTTTATCGCTCAAAAAGCCAGAAAAATAATCAGCATTGCAAAAAGTTGGTACTAAAAAACTAAAATCTAAGTCATGAATACAATCGACGTTTCTGCATTGAAGAAAAAAGTAGACTCAGGCGAATCCATTCATTTGGTTGATGTGAGAGAGCCATCCGAACACGAAGAGTTCAATATTGGGGGCATCTTGCTTCCATTAGGTGAAATACGGATGGGAAATACCGAAGCCATTGATCACATGAAAAACGATGAAGTTTTTCTTTATTGTAGAAGTGGTAACCGAAGTGGTCAAGCTGCACTTATCTTGGAAACCATGGGATTTGCCAATGTCGTTAATGTAACCGGTGGAATGTTATCGTGGAAAGAAAACTTCGATAAATAGTATTGATCAGAAGTTTAGATTAATTCCAATGAAAAAATTTCTTCCCGCCATAGGGTAGTAGAAGTTGTTTATGAATTCTGTCCTCCCCTCATAAAAGGTATACGTATACCCATTGGGTTCATACAAATGGTTCCATATATTATTTAGCTGAGCCAAAACTTCAATTGATTTCATCTTTTTGGTTGGAATTACAATGTTTAAATTCAGATCCTGTGTCAAAAATGGGTCTAAGCTTCTATTCTTTCTGGATGAATTATCCAAGAATTGTCTTCCCACATATTTTGTTACCCAGCGAAGCTCTATGTTTTTTAATAGGTTTGTCTGTAAGCTGGCATTGTAAACTGCATTAGGAGAGAAGGCGATATCTGTATTTTCAAATACTTGTTCTCTTTGAACATCTGCCGCATAGTCGTATACAAATTCTGAATAGCGTTTTATTTTATTTTGACTCAGGGATAGATTTTGATTAAGTGTTAACCACGGTGATAATTTGGCAGTAGCTTCTATTTCAATTCCTCTTCTATAACTTCTAGGCACATTTACCCGAGTGTAAGCTCCTACATCATTTACTCTGCCATTGAGAACCAATTGGTTTTTATACGACATGGAATACAGCGTAAGATTGAAGCTTAGATTTTTGAATTTCTTTTCAAATCCCACCTCAAGATCTTGAAGGGTTTCGTGTTTCGGAGCCTCATTGGCTCCTGCTTCAAAATCATCCCTATTGGGTTCCTTGTTCCCGATGGCGTACGATATGAAGGTCGACCAAGTTTTATCTGTGTAACGTATGCCCGTTTTGGGATTAACGAACAACCAGTTGCGATCTATATTCAAATCAGGGTTATCTCGAAATCCATCAATTGTATATCCGACATTTCTCAGTTGAATATCTCCAAAAAAGGAAAATTTATTTTTTCTCTCCAGCCATTTGAGGAATGCATGTTGCTCAGACTTACTGGCATCGTGATCATACCAAGTGTGATTGTTGGGTATAGTCCATTGCGACCAAATGACTTTTCCAAAGTGGGAGCCAGTGTAAGCCGTTGCTCCACCGCCCGCAATTACTTCTCTTTGTTCGTTATTGAATTGAAACGAGAAATTAGAGCCATAATATAAATTGTCTAACCAAAGCTGACGGATCAAATCTGTTCTACTAATTTCAGCGCCATTGGAAATAGGATTGGGAAGATTATATCTAGAAAACCGTTGATTTGCTTTGTATTGCTCGTAGTAGCCTAATCCCGTGGTTGCAAAAACGGCAACGTTAGCTTTCCAATTTGAATTTATTTCCTGATTGTAAAAAAATTGATAATGGGTTTGATTGTAATTGTCCGTTTCATTTTCATAGGCACCTTTAGGGTCTTCCGTGCCTGCACTATTGAATCTTCTATTTGATTTTAAAAGATCTTCAGAAACACCATACCAGGATTGATAGGTTTTTTCTTTACCAGAGAAGATATTGAAGCGTAAGGAATGTTTTTCTTTGGTTTGGGCCAAGGAAATATAAAAAGACTTCAAGTCGCTACTTGCCCGATCAATATATCCATCGCTATTGATTGCGGATAATCTAACATCAACACTAAAATCATTTCCAAAAAGTCCAGTTCCCGCTTTTACCGTATATTTTCTTGTTCCGAACGAACCTATGCTGTTGCTAATATTTCCATAGGCTGATCGGTTAAGTTCGTTGGTGCTTAGATTGATGGACGCCCCAAATGCACCCGGACCGTTGGTGCTGGTTCCAACTCCCCTTTGTATTTGTATGCTATTGGTAGAAGATAAAAAGTCGGGCAGATTGACCAAAAAAACTCCTTGGGATTCTGCGTCATTGTACGCAATACCATTGAGTGTGAAATTAATTCTACTGGGGTCTGTTCCTCGTATTCGAATTCCCGTATAACCAACCCCATTTCCGGCATCTGAGTTAACAACTACTCCCGGAACTTGATTTAGGAGAAAGGGTATATCTTGACCTAAATTGTTTTTTTCAATTGTTCGTTTTGAAAGAAAACTCAAGGCAAAAGGATACTCTTTTTCAGCCCTTACTGCTTTGATTTCAATATTAGGCATCAACTTAGCAAAGCTGCTATCTTTTTGGATTTCTGTTTGGCCATTCAAACGAAACAGGGCGGTGGCCAGAAAAATGATCGTTACAAACTGTTTTTTCATACTGCTTTTGTTTATGCTAACAAAAACAGGAAAGGAGCGATGTCCGACTTCCTTCCCTGCGCAGGCATTATCCTGATCAGGTTCTACGGGTTTTTTCTCAGCCTAATAGTATATAACGGCACCCCGGGAACTGCGCAAATGTAAATAAGAATTAATTCTGATCGTTACGAAAAAGGTAAAAATTTATGGAGATGTAACTTTACGATTGGATGTGCGTTTTAAATAAAACAAAAATTATGCTCAAGTATTTTTTATTACCTGTTTTTTTCATTGCCGGTTTGCTGGGAAGAGCGCAGGAGCAATTACTAATGAATGATCCCAATGCTGTTTTGAGAGATCTAGGAACGTTCAATTCTGTGCACGTAAGTGGCCCATTTCATGTTTATTATTCCTCAGGAAACCAATCTACCTTGGCTATTAGCGCCAGTTCAACTGAGGCCAGGGATAGAATAAAGACATACGTGAGCAATGGTGAACTGCATATAGAATTGGAATCCTCGGGTTTGAGCTGGATTACGAAAAATAATAAGTTTAAAATTTATTTATCAGCGCCTACACTTAAAAGTATAGAGGCCAGTGGTGCAGTTGATTTTATATTGGTTGATATACTAACAGGAGATGACGTAAAATTGAAATTTACGGGTGCTAGCGATTTGGTTGGTAAGATCAATTGTAAACAGCTACGTGCTGATTTCTCTGGTGCATCTGATCTGGAGCTGAATGGGAAGTCCAATGTGCTTGTTGCTAAATTTTCTGGTGCAAGTAGCATGAAATCAGCAGCTTTTCAAACCGAAAATGCGGAACTGCATGCAACGGGAGCCTCTACCATTAAAGTGGGGGTTGCTTCTAAAATAAAAGGTGTTGCATCAGGTGCAAGTACCATTGTTTATTATGGGTCCCCTTCAACAAAGGATAACAACGCTTCAGGTGCCAGTAGTATTAAAATGGGAAATTGAATAATAGGTTCTATCAATTGAAAAGTCCCGCTCGTTGCGGGACTTTTTTGTTGCGAAGGGAGGGATCGAACCTCCGACCTTCGGGTTATGAGCCCGACGAGCTACCGCTGCTCTACTTCGCGATGTTGGACCGCAAAATTAAGCATTTTAGGTATAATGCTCAAAAGAAATTTTGCTGAGTTACCTTTGTATCCGAAGATGAAATCAGGCTTTATTAATATTATAGGAAAACCCAATGCAGGTAAAAGTAGTTTATTGAATGCCTTGCTAGGTGAAAAATTAGCTATTGTTTCATCGAAGGTTCAAACGACTCGGCATCGAATTAGAGCTTTTCTCAATGGGCCTGATTACCAGATTGTTTTTTCTGATACGCCAGGTGTGATCAAGCCTCAATACAAATTACATGAGCGAATGATGCAGGCGGTAAAGTCTAGTATGGAAGACGCAGATCTTTGTTTGCTGGTTGCTGATATTCGAGATGATTTTGCTGAACTGGATAGTATGTTCACCAGTCTTTCTTTGAAAGTGCCTTCCATTTTGGTATTCAACAAAGTAGACTTAGCAGATGCAAATCGAATTTCAAATGCACAGATCTATTTTCAGTCAAAGCCCTACGCCAAAGAGATTGTGATTATATCAGCAACAAAAAATAAAGGGTTGGATTT